>NZ_JAOEDV010000010.1:0-91850 GCF_029837545.1 Stenotrophomonas sp. GD04024
CGGGCCGGCCGATGCCGAACCAGCCCAGCGTTACTCCGCACAGCGGACCGATCAGCAGGGCGAAGGCCAGGGTGCCGAGGCCGACGTTGCCGCCCAGCCACCAGCCCAGCAGCAGCACGCTGCCCTCGATCAGGCTGCGCACCTTCCAGATCGGCCAGCCGGTGCGGGCGTGCAGGCCGGTCATCAGGCCATCGCGCGGGCCCGGGCCGAGCTTGGCGCCGATGTACAGGCCGGTGGCAAGGGCGACCAGCAGCATGCCGGCGCAGAACATCGCCAGCTGCCAGCCGAGGCCGACGGCAGGCGGCAGCAGCCACAGCCCGAACTGCGCGGACGGGCCGATCAGCAGCACGTTGAGCACGGTGCCGACGCCCGGCTTCTGCCGCAGTGGCCACCACAGCAGCAACACCAGAGCACCGATCACGTTGGTGGCGAGGCCGAACGAAAGCGGGGTCTGTGCGGCGATACCCTGTGACAGCACGTCCCATGGCGCGACTCCGATCGCGGCACGGATCATCAATGAGGCGCCGAAGCCATACAGGAACAGGCCGACGATCAGTTGCAGCAGGCGCAGGGGCAGGGCGGTGGGCATGACGGGGCTCGGGGTGGAGGATCTGTTTCCACCGTAAGCTCGATTCAGCCGCTTCCATAGATACAGATGACGGCCAATCCGACCGCACAGGTGGATGCGCCGCGCCGGCGTCAGTCGTCCCAGCCTGCCAGCGCCAGCTTGCCCACCGTGCGGCCGCTGGCCAGGCGTTGATGCGCGCTGTCCAGGTTGGCTGCATTTATCCTGCCCAGCGTTTCGCTGAGGGTGCCGCGCAGCTGGCCGGCGTCGATCATGCTGGCCGCGCGGCTGAGAATCCGGTGCTGTTCGATGCGGTCGGCGGTGCCGAAGCGCGAGCGCGCGAACATGAATTCCCAGTGGATGCCGATGCACTTGGCCTTGTAGGGATCGCCGATGCGCAGCGCGCCGCGCGGTTCGACGATCAGGCCGACATGGCCCTGCGGTGCCAGCAGCTGGCCCAGCTCATCCCAGTAGTGGTCGGTGTCGGCCAGGTTGAGCGCGACCTGTACCGCATCGATGCCCAGCGCCTGCAACTGCGGGAGCAGCGCATGCCGATGGTCGATCACATGCTGGGCGCCCATCTGCCGGCACCAGTCAACCGAGGTTTCGCGGGACGCTGTGGCGATCACCTCGAAGCCTGCGTGGCGGGCCAGCTGGATCGCCATCGAGCCGACGCCGCCTGCGCCGCCGATCACCAGCAGGTGCTGGCCGGCATGACGGCGGTCATCCAACTGCAATGGCATGCGCTGGAACAGCAACTCCCAGGCGGTGAGCGTGGTCAGTGGCAGGGCCGCGGCTTCGGCGAAATCCAGCGTGGTCGGTTTGCGTGCGACCAGGCGTTCATCCACCCACTGGTACTGGGCGTTGCAGCCCGGGCGAGTGACATCGCCTGCGTAGTAGACCTCGTCACCGGAGGCGAACAGGCTGGCCTCGTCACCGATCGCCTCGACCACGCCGGCGGCATCCCAGCCCAGTACACGGGGCGTTGCGAGCGTGGCCGGATCGGTGGCGGCACGCTGCTTGCCGTCGACAGGGTTGACCGAGACCGCTTCGACCCGGACCAGCAGATCGCGGCCACTCGGAGGCAGCGGTGGTGGCAGGCGGACATCGCACAGGGAAGGGGCGGATTCACGACTCAGGGCGACGGCTTTCATCTCGGCTCCGGCTGGGTTCGTGGTCCCATCATAAGGTTCCTCACCTTTCCGCAAGTGCGCTGAAGGCTGTGGAGCATCGGGTTGCGCGGCATGTCGTTTTCGCCACTTAAACACCGTCAAACCCTTGCAGCGCGCGGGTCTTGCGGATTTTCATCATCCTGTATAGGGTTTCAACGTCGGACCGGTGGAGGGTCGGGCGCGATATTTCACATGTTACGGGACTGTTAACATGACCTTCACCCGCCTGAGCATAATGTTCGCGGCGGTGGCGTGCTGAATCGGCTGTCGAACATCGACGCACTAGTGCTGGCCCATGCCTCTACCGGTTTCATACCCCCGAAATAGGAGCTGTACTCAATGAACAAGAAGATCCTTACTGCCGCGCTGCTGGGTGGTCTGGCTTTCGCCCAGGCTGCGTCGGCGCAGGAGTTCGATGACCGCTGGTACCTGACCGGTTCGGCCGGCTTCAACTTCCAGGACAACGACCGTCTGACCAATGACGCTCCGTTCGTGACCCTGGGCCTGGGTAAGTTCATCAGCCCGAACTGGTCGCTGGACGGTGAGCTGAACTATCAGAACCCGAACTTCGATTCGAACAAGGACCAGAACTGGTCGCAGTACGGCGTCTCGCTGGACATGCGTCGCCACTTCATCAAGGAAGGCCGTGGCTGGAACCCGTACATCCTGGGTGGCCTGGGCTACCAGAAGTCGGAAGAGACCTACCCGCTGAGCGCCGCTGGCCCGGGCAAGCGCAAGGACGGCAACCTCGCCGCCAAGGTCGGCGTCGGCCTGCAGACCACCTTCGAGAAGCGCGTTGCCGTGCGCGCCGAAGTGGCCTACCGCGCTGACTTCGACGACCAGAGCATCGCTGCACGCGACGAAAGCTGGTTCGGTGACGTGCTGGCTTCGGTCGGCGTCGTGATCCCGCTGGGCCCGGCTCCGGTCGCGGCTGCTCCGGCTCCGGCTCCGGTTGCCCCGAGCTGCGCCGACCTGGACGACGACGGTGACGGCGTCAACAACTGCGACGACAAGTGCCCGAACTCGCAGCCGGGTCAGACCATCGGTCCGGACGGTTGCCCGGTGCCGGTCTCCATCGACCTGAAGGGCGTCAACTTCGACTTCGACAAGTCGAACCTGCGTCCGGACGCCGTGGCGATCCTGAGCGAAGCCACCGAGATCCTGAAGCGTTACCCGGATCTGCGCGTTGAAGTTGCCGGTCACACCGACTCGAAGGGTACCGACGCTTACAACCAGAAGCTGTCGGAGCGTCGCGCCACCGCCGTGTACAACTACCTGACCAAGAACGGCGTTGACGCCGGTCGCCTGGTCGGTCCGATCGGCTACGGCGAGAGCCGTCCGATTGCTCCGAACACCAACCCGGATGGTTCGGACAACCCGGAAGGTCGCGCCAAGAACCGTCGTACCGAGCTGAACGTCCAGAACTAAGTTCTGACGCTCTGCCCGTAGGACACAGCAGGACCCGGCTTCGGCCGGGTCTTGTTGTTTCTGCGGCCCGGAATTCGGCGTTTTCAACGGTATGACACGACCGTTCGTCGGTATTTTGTTCGTAGAACCAATGGGTTGCTGTATTCATTGAAAGTGGCGCTTGAAAGATGACGTGGCATTGCTAAACTCGCCGCGTCACTTCCTTCCGTGGATGTCCTCATGCTGCGCTCTGCATCGGCCGCCGTCCTGGCACTGGCCCTGGTTCCCGCCGCCCACGCTGCGGTCGATTGCTCGGTCAACACCAGCGCCGCGCCGCTGCCGTTGCCGGCCACGACCATCGCGCCGGTGGCCGACGAGCTGTACATCCGCGGCAACCAGCTGGGCATGCCCGCCGGCGTGCTGAGCGGCAACTACGATCCGTCGCAGTCGCTGGACCAGGTGCTGCAGCGACTGCGCATCGATGGCTGCCAGAACGTCGCCAAGGCCATTCCGAGCGCGCCGGCGGTGAAGCCGAACGATCCGGCCGCCTACAAGCCGCAGACCGAGTTCGACAACACGCCGTGGCGCTTCGACATGAGCCAGAACGGCAAGCGCATGACCGCCGAAGAATTCGACGCCTGGATGAAGGCGCGCGGGGTGCGCGTGGTCAAGGCGCGTCCGGCTCCGGCCGCCACCCCGGCTGCGGCCGAAGCACCGGCTGAGACCAAGCCGGTCGACAAGAAGTAAGCGCCGCGGGGAGCAGAGGCTTGCGCACGCGCCGCCCACCTGCCGCCCCCGCCGCCCGCTCCCACGCACCGCGTGGGCGTACGACGCCCGCTGCCACCGCCACCGGTGTCCGTCATGGCCTGGCGCGCGTGCTGTCCAAGGCCGGCGTGTGCTCGCGCAGCGAGGCCGCGCGCTGGATCGCCGACGGCCGCGTTCGGGTGTCCGGCCGCATCGTCCGCGATCCGGAGTTCCCGATTGGCCAGCCGGCACCGCCGATCGAGGTCGACGGCCAGCCGCTGGCAGCGCCACAACGCCTGTACCTGATGCTCAATAAGCCGCGCGGAGTGGTGACCACCGTGCAGGATGAGCGCGGCCGCGACACCGTGTATCGCTGCTTTGATGGTGCCGGCCTGCCGTGGATCGCACCGGTCGGGCGGTTGGACAAGGCCAGCGAAGGGCTGCTGTTGTTCAGCAATGATCCGCAGTGGGCCGCGCGCCTGACCGATCCGCAGACCGGACCGGTCAAGACCTACCACGTGCAGGTGGATGGCATGCCCGATGACACCACGCTGGTGGCGCTGCAGGCGGGCGTGGAGGACGAAGGCGAGTTCCTCGCTGCCCAGGCCGTGCGCGTGCTGCGCAGCGGCGACAAGACCGCATGGCTGGAGGTGGTCCTCGACGAGGGCCGCAACCGCCATATCCGCCGCCTGCTGGCGGCCTTCGACCTGCAGGTGCTGCGCCTGGTCCGGGTCGCGATCGGTGGGCTGGTGCTCGGCGATCTCGGCAAGGGCCAGTGGCGGGTTCTGGAGGTCAGCGACCAGCAGCGGCTGGAGGCCGCTGCACCGGGCTGACCATCGCCCGCGGCCGGCGGTTGCCGGCCACCGTTCCAGGCGTAGGGGGCGCCTGGTTGTTGAATTTCCCGAACGGAGCCTGCCCATGTACCACCCGACCCTCAACCAAACCCTGCGCTGCGCAGGCCTGCTGCTGCCGATGGTGCTGCTGACCGCCTGTGGTGGCCACAAGAAGGTGGCCAAGGCGGAAACGCCGGCCGAGACCCCGGTGGTGGAAGTGAAGACCCCGGAGCTGGATGGCCGCGGCAGCTACCGCTTCCTGATGAGCGACGGCGACAGGAAGATGACCGCCGACGAGTTCGATGCCTGGATGAAGGCCAACGGCATCCGCGTTGCCAAGGGCAATGGCCAGGACGCCGCCGCCAAGCCGGTGGTGGTGGCCAGCAAGGATCAGCCCAAGGACAAGAAGAAAAAGAAGTGACGCCTGCGGGTGCCGACCTTGGTCGGCACGCGGTTCATGCCCCGGTGGGTGCCGACCCTGGTCAGCACGCCCTCAAGCCCCGGTGGGTGCCGACCTTGGTCGGCACGCTCTGATTGGGTCGGAACCCTTTCCGCAGGAAAGGGATCCGACCCCGGCCATGATCAGCCCTTGATCACGCCCAGCTCGACGCCGATGCGGGTAAAGGCATCGATCGCGCGGTCCAGGTGCTCGCGGCTGTGTGCCGCACTGATCTGGGTGCGGATGCGGGCCTGGCCCTTGGGCACCACCGGGAAGAAGAAGCCGATCGCATAGATGCCTTCTTCGAGCAGGCGCTCGGCGAACTTCTGCGCCAGCGGCGCGTCGTACAGCATCACCGGGCTGATCGGATGCACGCCCGGCTTCACGTCGAAACCGGCGGCGGTCATCTTCTCGCGGAAGTAGGCGGTGTTCTCGGCCAGCGTACCGCGCAGGTCGTCAGCGGCGGCCAGCATCTCGAACGCCTTGATGCCGGCGGCGACCACGTGCGGTGGCAGCGAATTGGAGAACAGGTAGGGGCGCGAGCGCTGGCGCAGCAGTTCGATCACCTCGGCGCTGGCGCAGGTGAAGCCGCCCAGTGCGCCGCCCATGGCCTTGCCCAGGGTGCCGGTGATGATGTCGATCTTCTCCAGCACGCCCTTTACTTCGGCCGAGCCGCGGCCGGTGGCGCCGAGGAAGCCGGTGGCGTGGCATTCGTCGATGTGTACCAGCGCGTTGTACTTCTTCGCCAGCGCGGTGATCTCGTCCAGCGGCGCGATGAAGCCGTCCATCGAGAACACGCCATCGGTGGTGATCAGCTTGGTCTTGCAGCCGGCGGCATCGGCGGCCTGCAGCTGGGCTTCCAGGTCGGCCATGTCACAGTTGGCGTAACGGAAGCGCTTGGCCTTGCACAGGCGCACGCCGTCGATGATCGAAGCATGGTTCAGCGCGTCGGAGATGATCGCGTCGTTCTCGCCCAGCAGCGGTTCGAACAGGCCACCGTTGGCGTCGAAGCAGGCGGCATAGAGGATCGTGTCCTGCTTGCCGAAGAAGTCGGCGATCTGCTTCTCCAGCTGCTTGTGCAGATCCTGGGTGCCACAGATGAAGCGCACCGAGGCCATGCCGAAGCCGTGGGTATCCAATGCGTCCTTGGCGGCCTGGATCAGGTCCGGATGGTCGGCCAGGCCCAGGTAGTTGTTGGCACAGAAGTTCAGCACCTTGCGGCCGTCGTCGAGGGTGATCTCGGCCGACTGCGGGCTGGTGATGATTCGCTCGGACTTGAACAGGCCCTGGGCGCGGATGGCGTCCAGTTCCTCGGCGTAGTGGCGGGTCAGGGCGGAGGAGGCGTCGGTCATGGCGTGGGCACGGCTCAGCACGGGAAACCGCTGATTCTACCGGGCAACGATGGCCATCGACCGGGCCGGGCGGGGCACCGCCATGGCTGGCACATGTTGCATCGCAATAGCAAACGGGTTAAAAATTCGTGAACCACGCCTGTCTGGCGCCGGTTGCCCGCTCCCCCTTCCCGCCCCCGCCACCCTCGGAGACGCCCATGAAGCACGCCCGTGCCTGCCTCGCCATTGCCGCCGCCCTGACCCTCGCGCCGTTCGCTGCCAGCGCCCAGGACAACGAATCGCCCTACAGCTGGAATGTCACTGCGGTGTCGGACTACCTGTTCCGCGGTGTGTCGCAGACCGACGAAAAGCCGACCCTGCAGGCGGGCTTCACCTACACCTCGCCGGTCGGCCTGTACGCCGGTGTCTGGGGTTCGGGCGTGGACTTCGGACCGGGCGACCCGAACACCGAGATCGACTATCAGATCGGCTACGGCGTGGACGTCACCCCGCGCGTCAACTTCGACGTGCTGCTGAACCGCTACACCTACCTCGGTGCCAGCAGCCAGAACTACAACGAGCTGGTCACCACCACCACGCTGGACGAGACCTACAAGCTGATCGTGGCCTACACCAATGACCAGTGGAACAGCGGTACCGACGGCTGGTACTACGGCGTCGGCGGCCAGTGGGGCCTGCCGCAGGACTTCACGCTGAACGCCAACGTCGGCCGCAGCAGCTTCGAGAAGGACCTGGCCAAGGACTACACCGACTGGAACGTCGGCGTCAGCCGCAAGTTCGGCCTGTTCGATGTCGGCCTGGGCTACTACGGCACCGACGGCAATGGACGCGACAACTCCGGCAAGCTCGCACACAGCCGCGTGCTGCTGACCGTGGCCATCGGCAAGTAACGCCGCAGGCGTTACCGGTAGTGCCGGCCGCTGGCCGGCAACACCAAAGAAAAAGGCGCCCATCGGGCGCCTTTTTCAGTTTCAGGGGGTGCCGAGCAAGCTCGGCACCCACCACAAGCTCGGCACCCACCCATCGCGCGCGGCGAAGGGTCAATTCCAGCTCAACACGACCTTGCCGGCCTTGCCTTGTTCCATCAGGTCGAAGCCCTTCTGGAAGTCGTCGATCGGCAGCTGGTGGGTCATCACCTTGCCGAGCGGGAAGCCGGACAGCACCAGCTGGGTCATCTTGTACCAGGTCTCGTACATCTTGCGGCCGTAGATGCCCTGCACGGTCAGGCCCTTGAAGATGATCTTGTCCCAGTCGCAGCCGGCGCCCTTGGGCATGATGCCGAGCATGGCGATCTTGCCGCCGTGGTACATGCAGTCGAGCATGTCGTTGAACGCACGCGGATTGCCGCTCATTTCCAGGCCCACGTCGAAGCCCTCCATGTGCAGCTCCTTCATCACGTCCTTCAGCGACTGGTTGGCGACGTTGACCACGCGCGTCGCGCCCATGTCGGCGGCCAGCTTCAGGCGGAAGTCATTGACGTCGGTCACCACCACGTTGCGTGCACCGATGTGCTTGCAGATGCCGGCGGCGATGATGCCGATCGGGCCTGCGCCGGTGATCAGCACGTCCTCGCCGATCACGTTGAATTCCAGTGCGCAGTGCGCGGCGTTGCCGTAAGGGTCGAAGAACGCGGCCAGTTCCGACGGGATCTGGTCGGGGATCGGCCACAGGTTGCTGGCCGGCATCACCATGTATTCGGCGAAGGCGCCGTTGACGTTGACGCCGATGCCGACGGTGTTCGGGCACAGGTGCGGACGGCCGCCACGGCAGTTGCGGCAGTGGCCGCAGACGATGTGGCCTTCGGCTGAGACGCGCTGGCCGATCTCATAGCCGGTCACCGCCGAGCCGAGCGCGGCGATGCGGCCGACGAACTCGTGGCCGATGGTCAGGCCCGGCTTGATGGTGCGCTGGCTCCACTCGTCCCACAGGTAGATGTGCAGGTCGGTACCGCAGATCGCGGTCTTCTCCAGCTTGATCAGGACCTCGTTCGGGCCCGGGGTCGGCACCGGAACCTCTTCCAGCCAGATGCCCTTGGCCGCTTCGCGCTTGACCAGGGCCTTCATCGTTTGCTGCGCCATCGGGGTGGAACTCGTCAGGGGGAAAGCGCGGATTATAGGGCGCCGCGCGGATTTCCCATGTTGCGCTGCGGGTGCAGTGGCGGAACGAAAGGCGTGCGCCGGGGGGCATTTCGAACGTACTGCGAACAGCGGCGCCGCTTCGCTCGCCGGGCATGGCTCGGCGCTACCGTCCGAGGCCAGGGGACTGTGGGGAGGCGAGAGGCCAGGCCGATGCAGGACCGTGAGCGCCATGGATGGCGCGACCGAGCCCCCATGGATGGGTTTACGGCGTGTCCTGCATCGGCCTGGCCTCTCGCCTCTGACCGATCGCAATGGAGACGCTGAACGGTGGAAGCACCTGATTGCATGACTTCCGGGGTTCGGGGCGGGGCAGGGTGGCGGGCTACAATCGAGGGTTCCACTACCAGGGGCCGCTCCATGCGCTCGAACCTGCTTGCATTCTCCATCGTCGCCAGCCTTGGGCTGGTCCAGGTCGCCCATGCCGCTGAAGGCATGTGGGTACCGCAGCAGCTGCCGGAAATCGCCGGCCCGCTGCAGAAGGCCGGCCTGAAGCTGTCCCCGGAGCAGCTGTCCAACCTCACCGGCGACCCGATGGGCGCCGTGGTCGCGCTTGGCGGCTGCACCGCCAGCTTCGTTTCGCCGCAGGGCCTGGTGGTCACCAACCACCACTGTGCCTACGGCGCGATCCAGCTGAATTCGACCGCCGAGAAGAACCTGATCAAGGACGGCTTCAACGCCCCGAAGCACAGCGATGAGCTGAGTGCCGGCCCGAACGCCCGTGTCTACGTGCTCGACCAGATCACCGACGTCACCGCCCAGGCGAAGGCCGCCATTGCCGCTGCCGGCAACGATCCGCTGGCCCGCAGCCGCGCGCTGGACGCCTTCGACAAGGCCCAGGTCGCCGCCTGTGAAGCCGAGGAAGGCTTCCGCTGCCGCCTGTACACCTTCTCCGGCGGCAACACCTACCGCCTGTTCCGCAACATGGAAATCAAGGACGTGCGCCTGGTCTACGCACCCCCGGGCAGCGTCGGCAAGTACGGCGGCGACGTCGACAACTGGATGTGGCCGCGCCACACCGGCGACTTCTCGTTCTACCGCGCCTACGTCGGCAAGGACGGCAAGCCGGCGGCGTTCTCGGCCGACAACGTGCCGTACCAGCCCAAGCACTTCCTGAAGTTCACCGACCAGCCGCTGGGCGCCGGCGACTTCGTGATGGTGGCCGGCTATCCGGGCCGCACCAACCGCTACGCGCTGGCCGGTGAATTCAACGAAACCGCCAGCTGGACCTACCCGACCATCGCCAGGCACTACAACGCGGTGCTGAAGATGATCGACGAGGCCGGCAAGGCCGACGCCGACGTCAAGGTGAAGTACGCCGCCACCGCGGCCAGCATGAACAACGTGGCCAAGAACTATGCCGGCCAGCTGGAAGGCTTCAAGCGCATCGACGCCGCTGGCCAGAAGCAGGCTGAAGAAGCCGCCGTGCTGGCCTGGCTGAAGAAGCAGGGCGCCGCCGGCAAGCCGGCCCTGGCCGCACACGCGCAGCTGATCAAGCACCTGGACGCCAGCAAGGCGACCCGCGAGCGTGACCTGTTCGTCGGCCAGTTCAACAACACCTCGGCGGTCAGCGCCGCCATCGGCCTGTACCGCCTGTCGATCGAGCGCACCAAGCCGGATGCCGAGCGTGAAGTCGGCTACCAGCAGCGCGACCTGCCGACCCTGGAAGGTGGCCTGAAGCAGATGGATCGCCGCTATGTGGCGAAGATGGACCAGCAGCTGCAGACCTACTGGCTGGACCAGTACGTCGCCCTGCCGGCCGCGCAGCGCAACAACGATGTGCTGAACACCTGGCTGGGCGGCAGCGATGCCAACGCGGTCAAGGCGCTGGTGGGCAAGCTGTCGGGCACCGAGCTGGGCAGCCTGGACGCGCGCCTGAAGTGGTTCAAGGCCGACCGCGCCGCGTTTGAAGCCAGCACCGATCCGGCCATCCAGTACGCGGTGGCGATCATGCCGTCGCTGCTGAAGCAGGAAGAGCAGAAGAAGATCCGCGAAGGCGAGTCGTTGACCGCGCGCCCGCTGTACCTGCAGGCACTGGCCGACTACAAGAAGAGCCAGGGCGAGTTCGTGTACCCGGATGCCAACCTGTCGCTGCGCATCACCTTCGGCAACGTGATGGGCTATGAGCCCAAGGACGGCGTGGCCTACACCCCGTTCACCACGCTGGAGGGCATCGTCGCCAAGGACACCGGCGTGGATCCGTTTGATGCGCCCAAGGCCCTGCTCGACGCGGTCAAGGCCAAGCGCTACGGCGGCCTGGAAGACAAGCGCGTCGGCTCGGTGCCGGTGAACTTCCTGTCCAACCTGGACATCACCGGCGGCAACTCCGGCTCGCCGGTGCTGGATGCGAATGGCAAGCTGGTCGGCCTGGCCTTCGACGGCAACTGGGAATCGGTCAGCTCCAACTGGGTGTTCGATCCGGTGATGACCCGCATGATCGCGGTCGACAGCCGCTACATGCAGTGGATCATGCAGGAAGTGGCGCCGGCACCGGAGCTGCTGAAGGAACTGAACCTGGCGAAGTAAGCCGGTTGCGGTAGTGCCGGCCGCTGGCCGGCAGATCCCAAAGCCCCGCGACCCACGTCGCGGGGTTTTTTCATGCCTGGCCCGGCCCGGTGCGCCGAACGGGTATCATCCGTGTTCCGCGTACTTCACAGGATGTGAACGAAACGCGGAACCTCCTCCCCCAGGACCCCTTGCACGCATGCGCATCCTGCTTGCCCGCCACGGCGAAACGCCGTGGAACGCCGAAGGCCGCTACCAGGGCCAGATCGACATCCCGCTTTCGCCGATCGGTGAAGCCCAGGCCCAGGCACTGGGTGCCCGCCTGGCCTCGGTGGACATTACCCGTGCCGTCGCCTCACCGCTGTCGCGCGCGCAGCGCACCGCGCAGCTGGCGCTTGGCGCTGCCCGCGCCGACATGCTGCTGACCGAGCCGGAGCTGCAGGAAATCGCCCACGGCGAATGGGAAGGGCTGCTGGCCAGCGAGATCCACGAGAAGGACCCCTCGCGCCTGCAGGCCTGGCGCGAGGAGCCGGACACCGTGCTGATGCCCGGCGGCGAATCGCTGCGGCTGGTGCTGGAACGCAGCTGGCGTGGCCTGGCGCGTGCCACCGAAGGTCTCGGTGAGCACGACACCCTGCTGGTGGTCGCCCATGACGCAGTCAATCGGGTGATCCTGTGCAAGGTGCTGGGCCTGCCGATCTCCCGCCTGTGGACCTTCCGCCAGGCCCCGACCACGCTCAACCTGCTTGAAGGCGCCGACCTGGACAGCCTGGAAGTGGTGCGCCTGAACGACTGCGCCCACCACACGCCGTTCTTCGGCGAAGCCAAGCACCGCGCCCTCTGATCCATCCCTTCGCATCAACTGCTTCTGCTGGAACCGCTGCCGTGACGAACACCCCGACCACCCTGGCCGACTGGCTGGACTACATTGAACGCCAGCACCCGGCGACCATCGACATGGGCCTGGAGCGCGTGCGCGCCGTGGCCACGGCAATGGGACTGGACGTGCCGGCCAAGCGCACCATCGTGGTCGGTGGCACCAATGGCAAGGGTTCCACCGTGGCCTTCATCGAAGCCATCGCGCGTGCCGCCGGCTGGAAGGTCGGCGCGTACACCTCGCCGCACCTGCTGCGCTACAACGAGCGCGTGCGCATCGACGGCCAGGACGTGGACGATGCGGCGCTGGTCGCCGCGTTCAACGCCATTGAAGCGGCGCGCGGCGACATCACGCTGACCTATTTCGAGTACGGCACGCTGGCCGCACTGCGGCTGTTCGCCGATGCCGGGCTGGATCTGGCGGTGCTGGAAGTGGGCCTGGGTGGCCGTCTCGATGCGGTCAACATCGTCGATGCCGATGTCGCGGTGATCACCACCGTCGACATCGACCATGCCGAGTGGCTGGGCGAGGATCGCGAAGCGATCGGCACCGAGAAGGCCGGCATCATCCGCGGTTGGAAGCCGGTGATCCTGGGCGAGACCGACCCGCCGTCGAGCGTGCTCGCACGTGCCTATCTGGTCGGTGCCAATGCAATCCGCGGCGGCAGCGACTACTTCTACGAGCCGATCGATGCCCAGCGCTGGCGCTGGCGTGATGTCGGCATGCGCATGGAACTGCCGACCCCGGCCCTGGCCGGCCCGATCCAGCTTGCCAATGCCGGTGCCGCCATCGCCGCGCTGCGCGCGCTGGACAGGCCGGTGCCGCGTGCCGCCTGGGCCGCCGGTATCGCCGCGGCGCGCATCGCGGGCCGGATGCAGGCGTTCGAGCGTGATGGCGTGCAGATCCGGGTCGATGTCGGCCACAACCCGCAGGCCGCGGGCCAGCTGGCGCGCGCATTGAAGGCCGAAGTGGTGCCCGGGCGCACCCTGGCGGTATACGCCGCGCTGCAGGACAAGGACGCAGTGGGCGTGGTGCAGGCCCTGCAGGACGTGGTGGGCGAGTGGACCCTGGCCGGGCTCGATGGCCCGCGTGGGCAGGATGCTACCCAGCTGCAGGCACGCCTGGCCGGTACCGTGGCCGCCTCGGCAGCACTGGCCGGCAGCGTCGAGCAGGCGCTGGCACAGGTGCTGGCGCAGGCCGGGCGCGGCGACCGCGTGCTGGTGTTCGGCTCGTTCCATACCGCTGCGGCCGCCCTGCACTGGTTGAGCGGCGAAGCCTGATCTGCGTTCAGCCAACGCCGACGCCGTCCGGTCCGGCACCCGTATAATCGATGGCAACCTCCGGACAGTTGCCTGCCTCACGTGGATACGCCCCTGAAACAGCGTCTGATTGGTGCCATCGTGCTGGTGGCGCTGGCCGTGATTTTCCTGCCGATGCTGGTCAAGGGGCCGGCACCTGACAGTGGTGTCGCCAATGTGCCGATCGCCGCACCCAATGCGCCGGCCGATGGCCAGTTCGAAACCCGCGAGCTGCCGCTGGTCGCGCCGGCAGGCGGCGCCACCGGGCTGCAGACCGGCCAGGCCAGGCCGGTGCAGGAGGCTGCAACGCCTGCCTCACCGCCGACCGTGGACACCTCGCCGGCGGTTGCCGCCGGCAACTATGCGGTCACCTTCGGCGCTTACGGCAGCAAGGCCGACGCCGATGCGGTGATTGCCTACCTGAAGCGCTCGCAGCTGCCGGGCTTCGCCGAGACGGCCACCATCAACGGCCGCCAGGCGTGGCGCGTGCGCGTCGGGCCGTATGCGGACCGCGCCCAGGCCGAGGCCGCGCGCCTGCAGGCGGTGAAGATCCGCGCCGACGTGAAGGCCGAAGTCATTGCCCTGGATGCGCCTGCGGCCAACAGTGCCGCCGTTGCCGCGACTACGGCCCCGGCTGCGTCCAGCGCCAGCACACCGGCTGCAGCCACTGCACCGTCGGCCAGTAGCAATCCGGTGCGCAGTGAAAGCCTGCCGCCGAGCACGCCGACGGCCACCACCACTCCGGCAACGAGGCCGGAACCGCCGAAGCCGGCGCCGAAGCCCGAGGCGGCGAAGCCGGAAGCCAAACCCGAGCCGAAGCCCGATGCGACGGCCAGCAAGCCGGCGACGGCCCCGGCGACGCCGGCGGCACCGGCCGCCAGCGGCGTCGGCTTTGCCGTGCAGCTGGGCGCGTTCGGCCAGGCCAACGATGCCAACGCGCTGCGCGACAAGGTCCGCGCCGCCGGCTTCAGTGCCTTCGTCGAGCAGGTGCGCACCGAAAAGGGCACCCTGCACCGCGTCCGCGTCGGGCCGGTGGCCAACCGCGCCGATGCGGAGCAGCTCAAGGCCCAGGTCGCCGCCAAGGTCGGCGTGGCCGGCATGGTCCGACCGCACCCGTGACCGCGCGCGTCGCCCGCTGCAGCCACCGGCAGGAGCGGGCGGCGTGATCGATATCGTGCTGGGCGTGCTGATCGGCGCCTCCGTACTGTTCGGTTTCATCCGCGGCTTTGTCGGCACGGTGGTCGCGCTGGTGTCATGGTTGCTGGCCGGCTGGATGGCCTTCACCTTCGGCAATCAAGCCTCGCACTGGTGGGCGGCCCCCCATGCACCGGGTACCGGCCACTATCTGGCCGGATACCTGGGCGTGTTCGTTGTGACCGTGGTGGTGGTGGGGGTGATCGGCCTGCTGCTGAAGGCCGCCATCAAGCTGACCCTGCTCGGCGGCGTCGACCGCCTGCTCGGCGGTACCCTGGGCCTGGTCCGCGGGCTGTTCCTGTCCAGTGTCCTGTTGCTGCTGGCCGGTTTCACGGCGCTGCCGGGCGAACCGGCCTGGCAGCAGTCGCAGCTGCGGCCCGTGCTGCAGCCGGCCGTGGCCTGGATGCAGGCCCAGCTGCCGCAACTGGACGAACTGTTGCCGCAGGCCCTGCCACTGGACGGCCTGTTGCCTGTGCAGCTGCCCTTGCCCCTGGCCGAGAATGCCCCATCTACACCGCAGGTGTTGGGCAAGCCGACGGCGACAGGCGATAATGGTGTCCTCAACGCGGTAGTGGCGGGTGGCGGATGGCCGCAGCCCGTGGACGTGGAGCGGGAGCCCCGGCCGGCCCCCACACTGCCCAGCAACATCGAGCCGGCGCCTGCGCGTCCGGCGCGGCCCGCGCCTGCTGCGGGCGCCCCCCCAGGCCAGGTACGGCCACCTTCCCTGTAACTGGGCACAGCCCAGCGGAGACCTCGCACCATGTGTGGCATCGTCGGAATCGTCGGCAACCAGAACGTCGCCGGGCAGTTGTATGACGGCTTGACCGTCCTCCAGCACCGTGGCCAGGACGCGGCGGGTATCGCCACCGCCAGCGGCAGCCGCCTGCGCGTGCAGAAGGCCACCGGCCTGGTCCGCGATGTATTCGATGCGCGCACCATGTCGACCCTGGAAGGCAGTGTCGGCATCGCCCATGTGCGTTATCCCACCGCTGGTTCGGAAGGCATGGACGAGGCACAGCCGTTCTACGTCAATTCGCCCTACGGCATTGCGCTGGCCCACAACGGCAACCTGATCAATACCGAAGCGCTGCGCCAGCAGGTGTTCGAGCAGGACCGCCGCAACGTCAACACCGATTCGGACAGCGAAGTGCTGCTGAACGTGTTCGCCTTCGAACTGGATGCGCAGCGTCAGCTCAGCCCGGAAGCCGCGATCCGTGCAGTGGCCGGCGTGCACCGCCGCTGCAAGGGCGGCTACGCGGTGGTCAGCGTGGTGCTCGGCCTGGGCCTGGTCGCCTTCCGTGACCCGCATGGCATCCGCCCGCTGGTGCTGGGCAAGCGCAGCCACGCCGAGGGCGATGAGTACATCGTCGCCTCCGAGTCAGCGGCGCTGGACGTGCTGGGCTTCCAGCGCGTGCGTGACGTGCAGCCGGGCGAGGCGCTGGTGATCACCGCGCGCGGCGAGCTGTTCTCGGAGATCTGTGCCGAGCCGGCCGAGCACACCCCGTGCATCTTCGAATACGTGTATTTCGCGCGTCCGGATTCGATGATCGACAACGTCTCGGTGCACAAGGCGCGCATGCGCATGGGCATCAAGCTGGGCGAGAAGATCCTGCGCCTGCGCCCGGACCACGACATCGACACCATCATCCCGATCCCGGATACCTCGCGCGATGCGGCGCTGGAGATCTCCAACGTGCTCGGGGTGAAGTACCGCGAAGGCTTCATCAAGAACCGCTACATCGGCCGCACCTTCATCATGCCGGGGCAGGGCGAGCGGGTGAAGTCGGTGCGCCGCAAGCTCAACCCGATCCACCTGGAGTTCCGCAACCGTGTGGTGCTGCTGGTGGACGACTCGATCGTGCGCGGCACCACCAGCCAGCAGATCGTGCAGATGGCCCGCGATGCGGGTGCACGCAAGGTCTATCTGGCCAGCGCGGCGCCGCCGGTGCGCTTCCCGAACATCTACGGCATCGACATGCCGGCCGCCGAAGAACTGGTCGCGCACAACCGCACGGTGGAAGAAATCGAAGCCCACCTGGGCTGCGACTGGCTGATCTACCAGGATCTGGAAGACATGGAAGCGGCGGTGAGCGAGGGCAACCCGGCACTGCGCAACTTCGATTCGTCCTGCTTCAACGGCCATTACCCGACCGGTATCGAACCGGGCTATTTCGAGCGCATCCAGCAGCTGCGTTCGGACGACGCCAAGCACAAGCGTCGCGCCTGAGGCCCAGGCGTGATGGACGTGCCCGAGGTTGGAGGCGACCTGCTGCGCGCCGCGCAGCGGTGCCTGGCCGAAGCCGATCCGCTGCGCAAGGTCGCGCTGACCCAGGCCTGCGCCGCCGCGTTCCGTGCCGGCCGCCTGAAGGTGGCCGCTGATGCACCGCCGCCGGAGCCGATCCGCATGCCGGGCCGGCCAGCGCAGCTGCGGCTGGTGCATCCGCGTGAAGTGCCGCGGCGCGGACTGGGCGGCGTGGAGGGGCGTGCCGCCTTCATCCACGCCATTGCCCACATCGAACTCAACGCGATCGACCTGGCCTGGGATGCGGTGTACCGCTTCCGCGGCCTGCCGCCGGCGTTCCACGCCGACTGGGTCAGCTGTGCCGACGACGAATCGCGGCACTTCATGCTGCTGCGCGAGCGCCTGCAGGTGCACGGTCACGATTACGCTGATTTCCCTGCGCACAACGGCCTGTGGGAAATGTGCGAGAAGACCGCGCATGACGGCCTGGCACGCATGGCGCTGGTGCCGCGCGTGCTGGAAGCGCGCGGCCTGGACGTGACCCCGGGCATGATCGAAAAGCTGCGCAATGTCGGAGATGGCGAAACCGCCGATGTGCTGGAAGTGATCCTGCGCGAGGAAGTCGCGCATGTCGCAGCCGGATCGCGCTGGTACCGCTGGTACTGCGACCGCGCCGGTGTCGAGCCGCGCGCGCGTTTCAAGGAGCTGCTGCTGGAGTACGCCGGCGGCTACCTGCATGGGCCGTTCAACATCGAAGCACGCCTGCTGGCCGGCTTCGATGCCGACGAGCTCGCCAACCTGGTCGAGCAGGCCGGCTGAGAAAAAGGGGACGGAGGAAATCAAGTCGCTTATGGCACAAGCGACTTGATTCCCTCCGTCCCCTTTTTCATGCGTTCGGCAGCACCACGCGCTTGCCATCCACGGTCGGCCGGTTGATGTAGAACAGTCCGGGCCCCGGTCGATACGGCAGCTCGCTGACGCCGGCGTCGGCGGCGTAGGTCAGTGCGGTATCGCCCAGGGCATCGAAATTCCAATGTGCCGACTGCATCAGGTAGCGACGGCGCAGCAGCGCTTCCTGGGTCTGGGTCAGTGCCTGCCCGGCGACCAGGCGACGGGCGATCGGCTGCAGTGCGGATGGAAGTTCCCAGCCCTGGACCCCGGCGGCCTGCGCTCGCCATTGCACGCCGGCATCGATCGCATGCTGCTGCATCACCTGCAGGGCGATCAGCTGGTAGCGCCAGTCGATGCGCCTGCGCAGCACCACTGCGGCGGTGACGTACAGCACCGGTGACAACAGCACGCTGCGGCTGCCGGCCCGGCGCTGCTGCTGCCATTGGTGCCAGACATCCACCCAGATTTCCTTGTCGCCGACGCCCAGCTGCTGCCGCCAGCGCTCGGCATCGGCCTGCGTTTCAGCGTAGGCGGTGGTGGCCTGCAGCATCGCCAGCGGCGGTATCTGGTAGTCAGCAACAGCGGGGCGACGCAGCTGCTGCCGCCGTGGCCGGCTGAGCAGCTTGGGGCCTTCCTCAAGCTGGTTGTAACCGCCACCGATGTTGGCATGCACCCCGGGCAGGGCGATCTCGGTGAACGGCGGTGCCACGCTGGTCAGCGGGTAGTGCTGGCGATGTTCGTCGCGCGCGGTGAGCTGCACGACGTGCGCGGCGATGCCACTGCGCAGGGCGAGACGTGGTTGCTCGTCGGCGCGGCCGCCGCTGACCGCGACCACGGTGTCGAACAGGCCGATGAAGCGCACCAGCGGCACCGCGGGGGTGAAGTCGGCGGCACAGGCCAGGCCCGCCCCCTGCAGCAGCTGGCGCCAGCGTGAACCGTCCCAGCTCTGCAGCTGGTTGGCGATATCACGCGCCGCGGCAGCGCCCCGCGAAAAGCCGAACAGATCCAGCTGCACGCGGCGCAGCGGCTGTCGCCAGCGCGCGGCCAGCCCGGCAAGCGCAGCCGGCAGCAGCACCTGCAGCGCGCGCTGCACCTTCGCACGCACGCCGCTGGCACCGATGCCGAAGGCCAGTCCGATCAGATCATCGTCGGCATCATCGCGGGTGCCGACCCCTTCTACATAGATCGACAGCGAGGGCGTGGCCACGGCATCGCGGCGGCTGTCCGGATACAGCTGCTGCAGCCGGGCGATGTTGGTCTCACCGTTGTCGTAGCTGCTGGTCAGCCGGCTCTGGTAGGTCGAGTCATCATCCGCGCGCAGCTGCACCGGGCGTGGATGCGGCTGCTGCGGCCGGCCGCGGGCCAGGTTGTGGGCGTTGTTGCGGGTGCCATCGAAGAACAGGCCGATCCGCAGCAAGCCGACATCTTCGTCCGTGTCCTGCGATCGTGCCATGTGCATTCCTCGTCGTGGCCGCGTCAAAGTAGCGCGAAAAATGTGTATTTGCGATGTGTAGTGACGCTTTTGACCTGACTGAACGCAGATGCGGTTGATCACAATTCCTGATTTTCATTCGCATCAACTATTGAATTCACACGACCCGCGCAGGCCATATGGCCAGACCCGGCAAACCCGGGCGTGCTGCATCAACGCTGTTCACATCATTCAAGGAGCGACGCAATGTTGTCCAGATCGATTGGCAAAGCGGCAGGTGGCCTGGTGTTGGGTTTGTCGGTGGCAGCGGCCGCGCATGCGGCACCG
The DNA here is from genome assembly GCF_029837545.1 of Stenotrophomonas sp. GD04024. NCBI lineage: Bacteria > Pseudomonadati > Pseudomonadota > Gammaproteobacteria > Lysobacterales > Lysobacteraceae > Stenotrophomonas > Stenotrophomonas sp. GD04024. The sequence goes on from NZ_JAOEDV010000010.1 coordinate 19,414, forward strand.
TTGTTCGAGCCGGTGACGGTCATCAGCCGCGCATCGGCAAACAGTGAGCCCGCGCTGGGCAAGCTGCTGGCCACCCCGTCCACTGCGACGGTGCAGGAAGTCCGTGTCGACGCAGCGGCCACTGCGCAGCCACAACTGGAGTTCGAGCTGCTTGGCCAGCGCGTGCAGGCAGTGCGCAGCAAACTCGAGGCGCTGCCCGAGGGTGGCAGCATCTGGTACGGCCAGTTCCGCTCGCCTTCGGACAAGCTGACCGCGGCAACCTCCAACGGACAGGACGATCCCGGCAACTCGCTGATCCTGGTGCGCTCGGGCAACACCATCACCGGTTCCATCCGCAAGGACGGCAAGCTGTACCGGCTGCGCCCGCTGGGCAACCGCCATGTGCTGGTGGAGGTGGATGAGTCGCGGATGCCGGCCGACCATCCGGCCGATTACAACCAGCTGCCGAAGATCCCGATGGGCGACAACGATCGCATAGGTATCGCACAGGCCTCGTCCGGCACCCCCGCGACCATCCGTGTGCTGGTGGTAGCGACCAATGCCGCGGTGGCGGCCTACGGCGGCAACATGCAGTCGCTGGTGCAGCTGGCGGTGGCCGAGTCCAACCAGGGCTACGTCAACAGCAACGTCGGCATCACCATGCAGCTGGCCGGTTACGAGACCACCAGCTACACCGAGTCGGGCAGCTTCGATACCGACCTGGCGCGCTTCCGTGGCACCAGCGATGGCTACATGGACAGCATCCATACCAGTCGCAACTCCACCGCCGCCGATGTGGGCGTGCTGCTGATCAACAACACCGCCTACTGCGGCCTGGCCTCGGGTATACTCGACGGCATCGACCGCGTTCGCGGCGGTGTACTGGGATTGCGCGACCGGCTACTACTCGTTCGCACACGAGATCGGTCACCTGCAGAGCGCGCGGCATGACATCGCCACCGATTCGAGCACCTCGCCCTATGCCTATGGCCACGGCTACCGCTACGAGCCCGCCACCGGCACCGGCTGGCGCACGATCATGGCCTACAACTGCACCCGCAGCTGCCCGCGCCTGAACTACTGGTCCAACCCCAACATCAGCTACAACGGTATCCCGATGGGCAATGCCAGCACCGCCGACAACCAGCGCGTGCTGGTCAACACCAAGGCCACCATCGCGGCCTTCCGCTGAGTCCAGGCGCCGACCAAGGTCGGCGTCTACCCGGGCGCATGTACCTGCTCCGGTAGATGCCAACCTTGGTTGGCAACCTGCGATCCATCAGCCGCGCGCGAGGGTATCCAGCGACCAGCCGCTGGCATCCACGCGCAGCACCGAACCCTGTTCGTACCAGTCACCCAGAACGATGCGGGTACAGCCGCGTCCACCGGCCTGCAGCGAGTGGATTGCCGGGCGGTGGGTATGGCCATGGATCATGGTGTCCACCCCGTGGCGGACGAAGGTGGCCTCGACTTCGGCAGGGGCCACGTCGGTCACCGACTCGAACTGCGCACGGTTGTCCTGCTTCATCTCGGACTGGCGCGCCTGGCTGGCGTCGCGGGCTTTCTGTGCGAAAGCGATGCGTGCCGCCAGCGGCTGTGACAGGAACTGCGCCTGGAACGCCGGGTCGCGCGTCTGCGCACGGAACTGCTGGTAGGGGATGTCATCGGTGCACAGCAGGTCACCGTGCTGCAGCAGCACCGGGCGGCCGTACAGCTCGATCATGCACGGGTCGGGCAGGATGCGCAGGCCGGCACGGCGTGCGTAGTCCTCGCCGAGCAGGAAGTCGCGGTTGCCGCGGATGAAGTACACCGGCACGCCGCTGTCGGACAGCACCTTCAGCGCATTGGCCACCGCGTCGGCGGCAGGCGAGGGTGTGTCGTCGCCGATCCAGGCTTCGAACAGGTCGCCGAGGATGTACAGGGCATCAGCGCCGGGCGCCTGCTCGCGCAGGAAGCGCAGGAACAGGTCGGTGATTTCCGGACGGCTGGGGTCCAGATGCAGGTCGGAAATGAACAGCGTGGTCATGCCTGCATTCTAGGCCATGAACGATGACGGTAGCGCCGGGCCATGCCGGGCGGCCGTCACACCGGCAGCGGCAACCAGGCCAGGCTGGCCGAGGCCAGCAGCACCGCGATGCCCGTCGCGGCCAGCACGTCGCTGGGGTAATGCAGGCCGAGCACCACCCGCGACAGCGCAACGCCAGCGGTGAACGGCACCAGCAGCGGCGCCAGCCACGGGTAGTAGGCCAGCGCGACAATGGTGAACGACACCGCGTGCAGGGTGTGGCCGGAGGGGAAGCTGAACTCGTCCAGCGGTGCCACCCAGGCGCGGATGCGCAGGTCGGCCGCGTACGGGCGCGGGCGCCGGGTCCAGCGCTTGAGGCCCTTGTACAGCAGCAGTGCGGCCAGGCCGGTGGCCGCCATGTGCACCGAGGCGCGCAGGCCGTCGAAGCCATCCAGCAGCACCAGCGCGCCCATCAGCACGTACCAGAACACGCCATCGCCGAGCCGGCTGATGACCGAGAACAGGCGACGCACGCGGCGACGCCGGCAGTAGTGGTTGGCGCGCCTGCACAGGCGCGCTTCGCGGTCGGCCAGCAATTCAAGCCGCGTGGTGCGCATGGCCGCTCCTCCGCGAGTGGGCCAGCTCGGCCAGCAGGGCATCGAATTCGGCGACCACCTGCTGTGGATGCAGGCGCTTCATCGCGCGCGCGGCGTTGCTGCCCAGCAGGTGGCGTTGCGCATCATCGGCAGCCAGCCGCACGGCGGCCTCGACGAACTGCTCATCATTGTCCACTGCTGCGCCATTCTCGCCGTTGCGCAGGTACTCGCGCGCGGCGCCATAATCGAAGGCGACGGTGGCTACACCGCTGGCCATGCTTTCCAGAGTCACGTTGCCGAAGGTCTCGCTGCGGCTGGGGAACAGGAACAGGTCACCGCTGGCGAAATGCCGTGCAAGCGCTTCGCCGCGCTGGATGCCGCAGAAGATGAAGTCAGGATTCTCGTGCGCCAGCTTTTCGCGTGCAGGACCATCGCCCACCCACACGAAGCGCGCCTTGGGGCGGATCTGCTGCAGCTTGCGGAACGCTTTTACAGCCAGGCCAAGGTTCTTTTCCGCGGCGATGCGGCCAACGTAGATCGCTACCAGGCCGTTGCCGTCCACGCCCCATTCCTCGCGCAGTGCCGGGTCGCGCCTGCCCGGATCGAACTGCTGGCTGTCGACCGCGCGTGCCAGCAGGCGCACGCGCTCGAAACCCTGTTCGCCAAGGAACTGCTGCAGCTCGCGGGTCGGCACCAGGGTGGCATCGGCCTGGTTGTGGAAACGACGCATCCAGCGCATCGCGGCAGCCTGCAGCCAGGCCACGCCGTAGTCGGGCAGGTACTCGTCGAAGCGGGTGTGGAAGCCACTGGCGACCGGGATGCCGAGACGGCGTGCGGTACGCAGTGCGGACCAGCCCAGCGGGCCTTCGGTAGCGACGTAGACGGCGTCTGGACGCTGTTGCTGCCAATGGCGGCCCAGCCGGATCGGCGCCGGCAGGCCGAAGCGCAGGCCGGGGTAGCGGGGCAGCGCGGCGCCGGGAACCAGCAGGGTGCCCGGTGCCGAGTCCAGTGCTTCGCTGGCCTGGCGTGGCCGGACCAGGTCGATTTCATGGCCGGAATCACGCAGTCCCTGCTCCAGGCCCTGCACGGTGAGGGCAACGCCGTTCACTTCCGGCGGATAGGTCTCGGTGACGATGGCATAGCGCATGGCGGGCCTCCGGGTTTCCGGCATGCTCGGCCATGGCGATGTAGTGGACATGACGGATATGCGACCGCCAGATGACGCCGGTGCCGGCCACCGTGGGCAAGAAAAAACCACGGCCCCGAGGGGCCGTGGTTCCTGTTGCAGGTGACAGCGCGATGGATCAGAAGCGCTGCTGGTACTTCATGTACATGAAGCGTCCGATGTCGTAGCCACCGTAGTAGGAGAACGACGAGTTCGGCTTGCTGTACATCACCGGGGCTTCCTTGCCAAACACGTTGTTGGCGCCCACCGACACGGTGGCGTCCCACGGCAGGTTGTAGCGGAACTGCACATCGTGGAAGGTCACTGCGCCGCGTTCGTTGTAGGCGGTCGGCGCCTTCAGCCACGGCGCCAGGAAGGTCGGATCGGAGCATTCGTCCGGATACAGGCTGGCATTGGCGCAGCGCTCCTTCACGCCGGAGTAGTAGCGCGTCGTCCAGCTGACGCCGAAGTCACCCACATCCCAGCCCAGCACCAGGTTCGAGCGCACGCGGAAGGCGAGGCTGGTGGCGGTGCCGATGGTGTTGGCAACGCCGTTGATCGGCGTGATCGCATCGCGGACATCGTTGGTGGAGCGATAGACGTTCTTGCTGACATAGGTACTGGTCCAGCCTGCGCTCAGCTTGCCGTAGCCGGTGTCGACGCGATAGCTGACATCCAGGTCGTAACCTTCGGTCTCGGCGAAGCCGGCGTTGCGGTTGCCGAACTTCAGGCCGGTGACGATGCCGTTGGACGGGTCACGGGTGAAGCGGCTGCAGCGTGCTTCGATGCCCTGCTCATAGCAATCCTTAAGGATCTGGTTCGGGCTGTCACCGACGATGGTGTTGTCGATGCGGATCTTCCACCAGTCCAGCGCAACGTTGAAGTTGCTGATGAAGGTCGGGCTCCACACCAGGCCCAGCGTCTTGCTGGTCGAGGTTTCCGGAACCAGCAGCGGATTGGAACCGGACACGAACGGCGTCGGGGTTGCATCCTGCGCCGTGGTCACCGGGACATTGCCCTGCTTCAGCTGGCGGAAGTTGGCAGCATTGGCGATGTCACGTGCGCAGCGCGAGCGGACTTCAGCACTGCCCTTGGCCGAGCCGAACACGGTGTCGCACGGGTCGCTGAACTGCGCGAAGGTTTCCGAACCGCCACCGTACAGGTCGTTGATGGTCGGGGCGCGGAAGCCTTCAGCCCAGGTACCACGGACCAGCAGCTGGTCGATCGGCTTCCACTTGAAGCCGAACTTGCTGTTGAGGGTATTGCCGAAGGTGTTGTACTTGGAGAAGCGGGTGGCGGCATTGAAGCTCAGTTCGCGCGCGCCGGGCAGGTCGGCCAGCACCGGTACGTTGAGCTCCAGGTAGGCTTCCTTCACGTTGTAGCTGCCACCGGTCGGGCCGGCGGCCAGGTTGGTGGTAGCGCCAGTCTGGGCCAGGGCATCGGGGGTGTAGCGCCCGTCTTCCTTGCGGCTTTCCACGCCGAAGGCGAAGCCCAGGTCGCCGGCCGGCAGGGTCATGATGCTGCCGGACAGGTTGGCGAACGCGTTCTTGGTGGTGGTCCGGCCGGTGGTCCGCTCCGCCGGGAACAGCCAGGCCATCAGTTCTTCATTGCCGGTCAGCCCGTTCGGATCGTTCCTGCCGTAGGGCACCAGCGGATTCCACGGCTTGCAGCCGTCGATCACCGCACCCGGGCGGCCGCACATCACCTTGCCGGTGGCCGGATCCAGGAACGACGGACCCACGGCGTCACGCACGCGCTTCTTGTGCAGGTTGCCGGTAGCGGTGGCGGTCAGCTCGTTGCGGTTGTACTGGTAGCCCACGTCCCAGTCGAAGTAGCGCTGGCCGATCTCGAAGGTGCCATCCAGCGAAACGACCGCACGGTAGGTCTTCAGTTCGCTGGTGCTTACACGCGGAATTTCCCAGGTACGGCGGTTCCACGCGATGTCGGTCGGCCGGGCATAACCGTGCTGGTTGCCGAACGGATTGAAATAGCTGTCCTTGGACATCAGGCCGGTGGCGGTCGGGTCACCCGAGATCGACACCGAGCTGGACTGCAGTGGGTAGCCTGCGATCTGGCGCTCGGCCGAACGCTTGTTGTAGCCGAATTCGGTGCGCAGGTTGACCTGGTCGGTGATCTTGAAGCGGCCGTCGAAGTACACCGAATCACGCTTGAGCGGATACATCACGTGCATCTGCTCGTTGGCGTTGCTGACGTCGCCGGTGAACGGCGTCGCGTCGGTCAGGTGGTAGTTGGCCGGGTTGGTCGGGTCAGCGCCGCGGTTGAGCGAGTAGCCGCAACCCTGGCTGGTGTTGGTGCAGCCAGGGCCACCCTTCAGACCGGTGAACTGGCCCCACTGGCTCAGCGTGGTCCAGTTGGAGGGATCGTTCGGGTGGCGGTCGCTCACGCCGTACTTGCTGAACCAGCGGTCCTTGGCCCAGACGCTCTTTTCCTCGGAGTGTTCCAGTGCCAGGGTCAACGACACACGGTCATTGCTCCAGCCGCCGACCACGTCGAAGCGGTCACGGGCGCCGTCGCCTTCGCTGTACTGGCCGTGGTAGACATTGGCGGTCACGCCGTTGACGTTGGAACGGGTGATGATGTTGATCACGCCGGCCATCGCGTCGGAACCGTAGATGGCCGAAGCGCCATCCTTCAGCACTTCGATGCGCTCCACTGCCGACACCGGCAGCGACGACACGTCCTGGTAGCCGGAGGTGCTGATGCCCAGGCGCTTGCCGTTGACCAGCACCAGCGTGCGCTGTGCGCCCAGGTTGCGCATGTCGATGTAGGTGCCGCCGGTGTTCTCGCCCGCGCTCAGCGCGTTGGCGCGGCTGATGGCCGGGCTGCCCATCGCGGTGACGTTCTGCAGGATGTCGGCCACCGAGCTGAAGCCCTGGCGTTCGATCTCGACGCGGGTCAGCGCCAGCACCGGCTGGGCGGTTTCCACATCGACCTGGCGGATGCGCGAACCGGTGATCTCGATGCGATCCAGATTGGTCGGCGAGGCGCCGCCGGCATCCTGGGCGAACACCGGCACGGCGGCCAGAGCTGTGGTCGTCACCAGGGCGTGGGCAATCGCCTTGCCCAACACGGTACGTGAAGTCATTACGTTCTCTCTCTCTCTCAAAGACGTACGGAGATGCTCAAGAAAGGCATCCAATGGCCCAGCCGAACTGCGCCGGTGATCCGATACTAGTCTCGGTAGTTAAGAGGTTGTAAAGAACTTATGTCGAAATATTTCCTTGAATGTCATCGACGTGATGAATATGTGAGGAAAAACCAGAACTTGCGACGCAAGTGCCCATCGCCACCAAGGCGGCGATGTTGCGGCGCAGCGCGAATTGGCGCGCGGGACGCGCGTCGTCCCGGGGGAATCAGGCCACGAACGGACGGAACTGGATGCCCAGCCCGGCGATGCCGTCGGTCTCGCCGATCAGGTCGGCGCGCAGCAACGGGCGGGCATCGATGAACGCCTGCGGCACGATCAGCGACAGCCGGTTGTCGTCGGCGGTCAGTTCCAGCGCTGGCAGGGGGGCGTCCTCGTGCGCGCGGTTGAGCAGCACCGCCAGGCGCAGCAGGGCGGCCAGCCGGCGTGCGGTCAGCAGCAGGCGCTCGGGCAGGGCATCGAAGGCGGTCTTGGTGATGCTGCGGCGGTGGCTGCGCACCAGCGCGGCCAGCATCTGCTGTTCCTGCCGCGAGAAACCGGCGATGTCCGAGTGTTCCAGCACGTAGCTGCCGTGCACGTGGTAGCCGCTGTGCGCGATCATCAGGCCCAGCTCATGCAGGCGCGCAGCCCAGCCCAGCATGCGGGCATCGTCGGCATCCAGTTTCCATTGCTCCTGCACCTGCTCCAGCAGTGACAGTGCGGTCTCCTGCACGCGGTCGGCCTGCGTCATGTCGATGCCATAGCGCTGGCTGAGCGCGGCCACCGATTCGTCACGCAGGTCGTTCTCGCCGGCCCGGCCGACGATGTCATACAGGATGCCTTCGCGCATCGCCGCCTTGCTGACCAGCAGCTTCTGCAGGCCCAGCGCCTGGAAGGCCGCTTCCAGTACCAGGATGCCGCCGGCGATGATCGGGCGCCGGTCGCTGGACAGGCCCGGCAACTGGATGTCGTCGATCTTCTTGGCTTTCAGCAGTTCGTCGCGCAGCTGTGGCAGGGCTTCGGCGGTGATCGCGCCCTTGCTCAGCTTCATCGTCGCGCAGATCTCGCTGATCGCCTTGTGCGTGCCCGAAGAACCCAGTGCTTCCTGCCAGCCCAGCGCGCGGTACTTGCTGGCGAAGGGCTGGAACTCGCGGCCGATCTCGGCCAGCGCGTCCTTCCAGCGCTTCTTGCTCAGCTTGCCGCCGGGGAAGAAACGGCGGGTGCTGGCGATGCAGCCGGCCTGCAGGCTTTCGCGCTCCAGGGTCTGCATCCCCATGCCGATGATGAATTCGGTGGAACCGCCGCCGATGTCGATCACCAGCCGGCGCTCGCCCGGCTTGGGCGGTTGTGCATGGGCGACACCGAGGTAGATCAGGCGCGCTTCTTCGCGACCGCTGACCACTTCGATGGCGTGCCCCAACGCGGTTTCGGCCGGGACCAGGAACGACTGCGGCGAGCGCAGCTGGCGCACGGTGTTGGTGGCCAGTGCGCGCACCCGGTGCGGCGGCACGTTGCGGATGCGCTGGCCGAAGCGGGCCAGGCACTCCAGCGCGCGCTGGCGGGCCGCCGCGGAGAGTCCACCCTTGCCATCCAGCCCGTCGGCCATCCGCACCGTCTCGCGCAGGCGGTCGATCACCCGCAGCTGGCCGAGCGTGTAGCGCGCGATGACCATGTGGAAACTATTGGAGCCAAGGTCGATGGCGGCCAGCAGGTCGCCATCCTGCAATGCGGGCGGAGTCGTGGTGGTATGCGGCATGGACGAATGTTAGCCGAAGGGGCGGTGTGCTCGTCACCGCGCGGCCTTCACATTTTGTAGGGGGGAGTGCGGCAGGGCTGCGCCCTGCACCCGCCGAATCAACGGCAACGGCAACGGCAACGGCAAAAGCGGGCTATCCGTGGGATGGCGGGGTGGGTCCGGTTGAGGGGGACGCCGTAAACCCGTCCTTGGGGGCTTGGTCGCGGCATCCATGCCGCTCACACCCCCTCAACCGGACCCACCCCGCCTTCGACAGATTTCTGCTGCTGTTGGTGGGTGTCGACCTGGGTCGACACACCGGGTTACAGCCCCTGCATCAACGCCATCTGCGCCGAATGCGGGGCTTCGTCGTGGGCCGGGGCACGTTTGTGGTAGATGCCCTCGGCGTCCAGTTCCCAGGCGTTGAGGTTGTCGTCCAGGTAGTTCTGCAGCACCTCTCGGTACACCCGCTTGGCCAGTTCCGGATCGAGGATCGGGAAGCAGGTCTCGACCCGGCGCAGCAGGTTGCGTTCAAGCCAGTCGGCGCTGGCGCAGTACATTTCCGGCGCACCATCGTTGCCGAACCAGTAGACGCGGCTGTGCTCGAGGAATCTACCGACGATCGAGCGCACCCGGATGTTGTCCGACACGCCCGGCACGCCCGGGCGCAGGGTACAGGCGCCACGGATGATCAGGTCGATCTGCACGCCGGCCTGCGAGGCGGCATACAGCGCGCGCACCACCTGCGGTTCGTTCAGTGCGTTCATCTTGGCGATGATCCGCGCCGGACGGCCCGCGGCGGCGATGCGGGTTTCGCGCTCGATGCGGCCGAGGATGCCGGTGTGCAGGGTGAAGGGCGACTGCAGCAGGCGCTTGAGCTTCATCTTCGACGCCAGGCCGGACAGCTGCTGGAACAACAGGTGCACATCGTTGCCGATGTCCGCATCGGCGGTGATCAGGCTGATGTCGGTGTACGCGCGGGCGGTGCCGCTGTGGTAGTTGCCGGTGCCCAGGTGCACATAGCGGCGCAGCTTGCGGCCCTCGCGGCGAACGATCAGCAGCATCTTGGCGTGGGTCTTGTAGCCGACCACGCCGTACACCACCTGCACGCCGGCTTCCTGCAGGCGATCGGCCAGGCCCAGGTTGGCCTCTTCGTCGAAGCGCGCACGCAGCTCGACCACCACGGTCACATCCTTGCCGTTGCGCGCGGCCTGGATCAGTGCGTCGACGATCAGCGAATCCTTGCCGGTGCGGTACAGGGTCTGCTTGATCGCCAGCACGTTCGGATCCACCGCCGCCTGCCGGATCAGGTCCAGCACTGCGGTGAAGGCATCGAAGGGGTGGTGCAGCAGCAGGTCCTGGCGCGCGACGGTCTCGAAGATGCCATCGCTGTCGCGCAGCGTGCGCGGGGTCATCGACGGGTACTTCAGGTCCGGCTGCGCGATCAGGTCGTACAGCTGGATGATGCGGTTGAGATTGACCGGACCGTCGATGCGGTACACGGCATTTTCGGTCAAACCGAAATTCTGCAGCAGGGTGCGCACGATGTCGCGCGGCATGTCATGGGCGATCTCCAGGCGCACCGCCGGCCGGTAACCGCGGTCGACCAGCTCGTCACGCAGTGCCAGCGCCAGGTTCTCCACTTCTTCCTCGTCCACCACCAGCTCGGAATTGCGGGTGACGCGGAACTGGTAGGCGCCCAGCACTTCCATGCCCGGGAACAGTTCATCGACGAAGGTCGACAGCACCGATGACAGGAACACGAAGTTCTGCGGACCGCCAAGCTTTTCGGGCAGCTGGATGATGCGCGGCAGCGAGCGTGGCGCACGCACGATGGCCAGGTGGCCGGCGCGGCCGAAGGCATCGGTGCCCTTCAGCACCACCACGATGTTCAGCGATTTGTTGAGGATCTTCGGGAACGGATGCACCGGGTCCAGGCCCAGCGGCGACAGCACCGGCATGATCTCGTTGCGGAAGTACGCGCGCAGCCAGCGCTTCTGGCGGTGGTTCCAGGAGTGGCGGCCGAGCACACCGATGCCGGCTTCCGCCAGTGCCGGGCGCAGCGTCTCGTTCCAGCAGCGGTACTGCTGGTCCACCAGCTCGGCGGCACGGTCATGGATGGCGGAGAGGATGGTCTGCGGGCTCATGCCGTCCGGCGCCGGCGGCAGGCCGAACTCCTGCGCGTGGCGCACGGCAGCGGCGCGGATCTCGAAGAATTCATCGAGGTTGGTGCAGGAGATGCACATGAAGCGCAGGCGCTCCAGCAGCGGTACCTGCGGGTCCATGGCCTGCGCCAGCACGCGGAAGTTGAAATCCAGCTGCGACAGTTCGCGGTTGATGTAGAGCGCCGGATCACGCAGCGGATCGTTGTCCGGGCTCACGGGGAGGGGGAGGGATCCGAGGCTGCTCATGGCGTCATTCTTCGATGGAAGTCAGGGGGGCGGACTCGCGTGGGCGCACGTGGTCGGCATCGAAATGGCAGGAGAACACCGAGCCCTTGCCGACCTCGCTTTCAATCTCCAGCCGCGCGTGGTGCAGGCCGAGGATGTGCTTGACGATGGACAGGCCCAGGCCGGTGCCGCCGCTTTCGCGGGAGCGGCTGCTGGAGACGCGGTAGAAACGTTCGGTCAGGCGCGGCAGATGCGTGGCCGGGATGCCGTAGCCGGAATCACGCACGGCCAGCACCGCGCCATCGCCTTCGCGGCGGAACTCGACGGCGATGCGGCCACCGGCCGGGGTGTAGCGCACCGCATTGGTGACCAGGTTGGAAAACGCGCTGTGCAGTTCCTTTGTCGAGCCCTGCAGGTCCACTCCAGCCAGGTCGTCGATGCTGATCTGGTGGCGGCCCTGGCTGTGTGCTTCGGCTTCGCGGCGCAGGGTGGCCAGCATCGGCTGCATGGCCACGGTCTCGTCCTCGCTGTGCTCCTGCGATTCCAGCCGCGACAGGGTCAGCAGGTCTTCCACCAGCTGGGCCATGCGCTGGCTCTGCTTGCGCATTTCCTCCAGCATCGGCCCGGTGCCGGGGAAATCGTCCGGGTCCATCATGTCCAGATAGCCGTGGACCACGGTGAGCGGCGTGCGCAGCTCGTGTGAAACGTTGGCCACGAAGTCGCGGCGGACCTGTTCCAGGCGCAGCAGCTTGGTGACGTCGCGGGCGATCAGCAGCCAGTAGTCCGACGAATAGGGAATCAGGCGCAGGTTGAGGCGGATCGCCGGATCGACCGGCGAGGGCACGTCCAGGATCGGTTCGGCATTGCGGCCACCGGCCAGCCAGTGGGCCAGCGGCATCGGCTGCAGCCGTTCGACCAGCGCTTCGCCGAGATCACCGGGATGGTGCAGGCCGAGCAGGGCAGTGGCCGCTTCGTTGAACCACTGCACGCGCTGGCTGTTGCGGTCCAGCACCACCACCGCATCGGGCAACGCGGCGGCGGCAGCGCGATAACTGCGCAGCATGTCCAGCAGGCGGCGCTTGCGCACGCGCATTTCCACCTGGTTGCGGTACAGCAGGCGGTCCAGTTCGTTCCAGACGCCGGTGCCTTCGTCGGCGGTGTCCCAGCGCTGGCGTGCGGTCAGGCGGCGCAGCACGCTGCGCAGGCGCCAGTAATGCCAGGCCAGGGTAGCCAACGCGCCCAGTGCGATGCACAACCACAGATGGCCCGAGAACCACCCCACCAGTCCGGCGAACAGCAGTACCGCGGCGACGGTGGCCAGGGTCTTCAACCAGGCAGAGCGGATGTGGCGGGGCATTGCGATCTCGTCGTTGAGGTGCGGCGGTTCACTGGGGTGAACCGAGGGTTATAGCAGAGTTGCCGGCACCGGCACCCGCGGGTGCGCGGCGCCGGCACGACGAGACTCAGGTTGCAGTAGAGAAGCGGTAGCCGGCGCCGCGCACGGTCTGCACCATGTTCTCGGCGTTGAACGGTTCCAGCGTCTTGCGCAGGCGGCGGATATGCACGTCGATGGTGCGCTCCTCCACGTACACGCTGCCACCCCAGACATGGTCCAGCAGCTGGGCGCGGGTGTAGACGCGCTCGGGGTGGGTCATGAAGAAGTGCAGCAGGCGGTATTCGGTCGGGCCGATCGGCACCGGCTGGTCGTTGGCGAACACGCGATGGGCGGCGCCATCGATGCGGATCGGGCCGACCGCCACGCTGCCGTCCTCGTCGTCCTCGCGGGCGCGGCGCATCACCGCACGGATGCGGGCCAGCAGTTCGCGCGCCGAGAACGGCTTGACCACGTAGTCGTCGACACCGGCTTCAAGCCCGCCGACGCGATCGTTCTCTTCGCCGCGGGCGGTCAGCATGATGATCGGCACTTCGCGGGTCAGCGTTTCCTTGCGCCAGCGGCGGGCCAGGTCCAGGCCACTGGTACCGGGCAGCATCCAGTCCAGCAGGATCAGGTCGGGCACGCGGTCGGCGATCGCGGTCTGCGCCTCGCGGGCATCGCCGGCGTGGACAGGTTCGTAGTCGCCCTTGCGCAGGGCGAAGGCGACCATTTCACGGATCGCGGGCTCGTCATCGACGATCAGGATGCGTTTCTGCACGAGGACACCGTAGGGCTCGGTTACTGGAGTGGTGCCAGTAGACTACGGTTTGATGACATGTTTGTGACTGCCTGGCCGGAACCGGCCTGGATTGCCATCGGTCGGTCATGCGGCGCTCAGCGGCGGTCGAGGTCGGGGTCCTGCACGCCCTGGCGGCGCAGTTCCAGCACGGTGGGGGTGATCGCTTCGATGCGCGCGTCCACCCGTGCCCGGCCGACATAATCCAGCGCCGGGTTGCGCTTGAGCGCCTGCAACTGGATCAGCGACTGCTCCGGACGACCGCTGAGGAAGGCGGCCTCGGCATAGGCCTCGCTGGCGCGCACGCTGTCACCGGCCAGTTCGCTGGCGCGGGCGTATCGCTGCTGGAAGACCGGATCGTTACCGCTTTGCGACAACAGCGGCCGCAGCATGGCCTGCGCGCGCTGGCCGGCCTCGCGGCTGCCCTGTTCGTTCAGGATCTCGGCATAGGTCAGGGCCACCGGGCGGCTGTTGGGGTGCTCGCGCAGCAGCTGTTCGAAGCGGCTGTTGGCCTGGGCGGCCTGGCCGGCGCGCGATTCGGCCTCGCCCAGCCCCAGCGCCAGCCACAGGTTGTCCGGGCGGGTCTGCAGCAGGGTGGCCAGGGTCTGCCGGGCCTGCCCGGCACCGGCGCGGCCGCCGCGCATGACGGCCAGGGCCTGGCCATAGCGCTGGGCGTCGTTCAGGCCATCCTTCTGGCGCTTGGCCATGTCGGCGTATTCGCGCTCCAGTTCGGCGGTGGAGTCGGCGCTGAGCACCCGCAGGCGCTCGCGTGCCCAGTCGAAGTCGCCGCTGGCACCGCGGCTGAGCTGGCCGATCGGGATGCGCAGCACGCTGCTGGGCAGCAGCGGATTGTTGCCGCGCAGCAGCGGTTCGGCCAGGCTGGGGTCAGCCGGGTCCACCCGCTCCCTGCGTTCGCCGCTGGGGGTGCTGGTGGTCAGCAGCACCGTGTCCTTCTTCATCTGCTCGGCACGGGCCTTGGCTTCGCTGATGCGGGTGATGTTGACCGGGTGGGTGCGCAGGAACTCCGGCACGCTGTAGCCGCCTTCGTTGCCACGCATCGCCGCCGCCATCCGCTCGAAGAAGCCGGCCATGGCGTCCACGTCGTAGCCGCTGCGGGCCAGGGTGCGGATGCCAAGGCGGTCGGCCTCGGATTCGTTGGACCGGGTGTAGTTGATCTGCCGCTGCTGCATCAGGCCCATGCCCGAGCTGATCGCGGCCATGGTCGCGTTGCCGGAGGAGGTGCTGTTGCTGGCCTGCGCGGCCACCACCGCGGCCAGCATGCCCAGCAGGATCGGGATCTGGTCGCGCTGGGCGCGCTCGACCCCACGCAGTACGTGCTGCTGGGTGACGTGGGCGATTTCATGCGACAGCACTGCCGCTACCTCGTCCTCGCGCTCGGCGGTCAATACCAGGCCGGCGTTGACCCCGATGTAGCCGCCCAGCGTAGCGAAGGCGTTGATCTGGCGGTCCTTCATCACGAAGAACGTGTACGGCTGCCGCGGCTGGTCGCTGTTGGAGCCAAGCCGGGTACCCATGGTCTGCAGCCAGTCGTTGACCAGCGGATCGTCGAGCAGATAACCGTAGTTGCGCAGCTCGCGCAGCATCATCGCGCCATACTCGGCCTGGCGCGCCGGGGTCAGCAGTTCGCCGGCCGAGGAGCCGATGTCGGGCAGCTTCTCCTGGGCCTGGGCCAGCGGCATGGCCAGGGCCAGGGTGATGGCGGTAGTCAGCAGCAGGGCTCGCAAGCAGGAGGTCCTCGGGCAGGGCGCGCCCAGCGTGGCAGGGCAGGGGGCAACCATTCGTTAATCCACAGTGTTGCGGCCGTGGCGTGGAAATTCCAGCGCACCGGTACCATATATGGACCGTCGATCCATCGTGGAGTTTCCCGTGACAGCCCAGACCGCCGGCGGTGCCCCCGCCATCACCATCTATTCCACCGCCGTCTGCCCGTACTGCGTGGCCGCCAAGAACTTCCTGAAGAGCAAGGGCCAGCAGTGGACCGAGGTCCGCATCGACCTGGACCCGGCCGAGCGCGAGAAGATGATGGCGCTGACCCGCCGCACCAGCGTGCCGCAGATTTTCGTCGGCGACGTCCATGTCGGCGGTTACGACGACATGATGGCCCTGCACCGTGAAGGCAAGCTCGAGCCGCTGCTGGCCGGGCAGGGCCAGGCATGAGCGCGGCCGACGACGGCAGCAAGGACCGCATCGCCGAGTTCACCGACTTCCGCAAGCGCATGAACGAGCGCATCCTGGGCGAACCGAACCAGGTGGTGCGCCGCTTCTTCGCGCTGGATACGCAGACCTACCAGGCCGGCGCGCTGGACGTGAAGACCAAGGAACTGCTGGGCTTGGTGGCCTCGATGGTGCTGCGCTGCGACGACTGCATCAGCTACCACGTGGCCCAGTGCAAGGACGCCGGGGTGACCCGCGAAGAGTTCTTCGAGACCTTCTCGGTCGGCCTGGTGGTCGGCGGCTCGATCGTGATCCCGCACCTGCGCCGCGCGGTCGATTTCCTCGACCAGCTCGAAGGCGGCGCCGCCGCACCGGCAGCGCACGAACACTGAAGAAAGTGCCGGCCCTGGCCGGCATCGCCTGAACCCGACATGGCCGAAGTTGCCGGCCAGCGGCCGGCACTACCGAGCGCGCGGGGGGCCTTCCCCGCGATCCAAGAGCCCAGGAGCCCCTTCTTGTTGAAGGGGCGCGCCGACAGGCGGGGGTAGAGGAAGAATGCGCGGGCAATTATGCCTTTGCCGGGGTCAGGACCATGGTCTACTTGGGTAGCCGGGCCCGGCTAAGGCATAATTGCCGGTGAAACTTCCTTTGCGCCGGCGTTTCCGGGCACGTCCGGACGGCGTT
Organism: Stenotrophomonas sp. GD04024; assembly: GCF_029837545.1. Classification (NCBI taxonomy): domain Bacteria; kingdom Pseudomonadati; phylum Pseudomonadota; class Gammaproteobacteria; order Lysobacterales; family Lysobacteraceae; genus Stenotrophomonas; species Stenotrophomonas sp. GD04024. The sequence continues at coordinate 35,459 of NZ_JAOEDV010000010.1, forward strand.
TTTCCCCCTGTTCGGAACATCGATCAATGACGCAGAAAATTACGGTCATCCGCGGCGACGGCATTGGCCCGGAAATCATGGACGCCACCCTGTTCGTGCTCGACCAGCTCAAGACTGGCCTGGAGTACGAGGACGCCGACGCCGGCCTGGTGGCCCTGGAAAAGCACGGCGACCTGATGCCGGCGGTGACCCTGGAATCGATCGCGCGCAACAAGGTGGCGCTGAAGAGCCCGCTGACCACCCCGGTCGGTGGTGGCTTCACCTCGATCAACGTCAGCCTGCGCCGCCACTTCGACCTGTACGCCAACGTGCGTCCGGCGCACACCTTCCCGAACACCAAGTCGCGTTTCGACAACGTTGACCTGATCACCGTTCGCGAGAACACCGAAGGTGCGTACCTGGCCGAAGGCCAGGAAGTGTCGGCCGATGGCGAGACCGCCTTCTCCGGCACCCGCATCACCCGCAAGGGCTCCGAGCGCATCGTGCGCTACGCCTTCGAGCTGGCCAAGAGCACCGGCCGCAAGAAGGTCACCGCCGTGCACAAGGCCAACATCATCAAGTCGACCTCCGGCCTGTTCCTGAACGTCGCCCGCGAAGTGGCCGCGCAGTACCCGGAGATCGAGTTCCAGGAAATGATCGTCGACAACTGCTGCATGCAGCTGGTGATGCGTCCGGAACAGTTCGACGTGATCGTCACCACCAACCTGTTCGGCGACATCATCTCCGACCTGTGCGCTGGCCTGGTCGGCGGCCTGGGCCTGGCCCCGGGTGCCAACATCGGCAAGGACGCGGCGATCTTCGAAGCCGTGCACGGTACTGCACCGGACATCGCCGGCCAGGGCAAGGCCAATCCGTGCGCACTGCTGCTGGCAGCCGCGCAGATGCTGGACCACGTCGGCCAGCCGGAAAATGCCGAGCGCCTGCGCAAGGCGATCGTGGCCACCATGGAAGCCAAGGACTCGCTGACCGGCGACCTGGGGGGCACCGGTACCACCATGAGCTTCGCCCAGGCCATCGCCAGCCGCCTGTAAGCGGTCGGCCAGCCTCGGTTGGACCCACAGCGGGGCGCCTTCGGGCGCCCCGTTGCGTTTCTGCGCTTCTGTAGCGTCGAGCCATGCTCGACGGCTTTTGCTTTCTTATGGGGCTCACGCGAAGAGCAGTCGAGCATGGCTCGACACTACACTATCGGTCTGTGCGCTATCTGCACAGATCGTGTGCTGCTTCACTGCTGGTTCGTGCGCCATCCGCTCCGCATCCTGTGCCCACTTTCCACCGCACAGGAGTCGTCCGATGAACCTCACCGCCTTTGGCCTGGCCAGCCTGATCGGCATGGCCGCCACCGCCCCGGTCGTCGCCGCCGAGCCGGCCCATCCCACCATCCGCCACATGGCTGGCGCCCCGGTCCCCGCTTCGCTGGATGCGGCCAAGACCGCCGTGCTGGTGATCGATTTCCAGAACGAGTACTTCGATGCAAAGGCCGCGCCTGGCTTTGCCGGTGGCCGCATGGTCATCCCCGATGGCGTGGCCGCGCTGCGCCAGACCCGCCGCCTGATCGACTTCGCCGATGCCAATGGCATCCGCGTCATCCACGTGCAGCATGTGCTGCCAGCAGGTGCGCCGCTGTTCGCGCAGGGCAGTGCCAATGCCGCCTTCCATCGCGACATGCAGCCGCGGGCCGGCGAGACCGTGGTGCAGAAGGACAACGTCAGCGTGTTCGCTGGCGGCTCTGCGGCAGTGATCGACACCGTGCTGAAGCAGGCGGGCATCGACACCCTGATCGTCACCGGCCTGCAGACCCATGCCTGCGTGGCCGGCGCCGCCCGCGATGCCGCCGCGGCACCGCGTGGCTACCGGGTGATCGTGTCGTCCGATGCAACGGCCAGCCGCGACCTGGACCTGGCCGGTGGCCAGCACATCGGCCATCGCGCGCTGCACGAGGCCGCGCTGGCCCAGATCGAGGACACATTCGGCGATGTCATGACCACTGACGCGATCCTGGCGCTGCCGGTGCGCAAGGCCGGCGGCGGTGCTTGATAAGCTGGCAGGGCCCGCACATCGCGGGTCCTGCCAACCGGAGCCGCCCGCTGATGGATCAATTCGCCGCCCTGCGCGCGCTGCGTGCCATCGTCGATGCGGGTAGCTTCACCGCTGCCGCCGAGCGATTGGGGACGACCCATTCGGCCATGTCGCGGCAACTGCGGCAGCTGGAAGAACACCTGCAGGTACGCCTGCTGGACCGCAACAGCCGCCGGCTGTCACTGACCGAAGCCGGTCGCGACTACTACCGCGAGGCGGGAGCGCTGCTGGATCGCCTGCAAGAAGCAGATGATCGCGTGCGTGCCGGGCAGGCGCAGCCCAGTGGCACCGTACGCATCAGCGTGCCGCAGGTGGTGGCCAGCCAGGAGCTGCCGCATTGGCTGCCGACGTTCCTGCAGCGCTACCCGCAGGTGGCGCTGGATCTTTCCGCCGATGATCAGCTGGTCGATGTGGTGGGCGGTGGTTTCGATCTTGCGCTGCGCATCGCGCCATCATTGCCGGACAGCCAGCTGGTTGCACGCGAGCTGGCCAGCTGCCCGCGCATCCTGGTGGCCGCGCCTGGCTACCTGGCGCGCCACGGACTGCCCCGGCAGGCGTCGGATCTCTCGCAGCACCTGCGGCTGGGTTTCAGTCCCACGCCGTCGATGCCGCCCTGGCAACTGCACGGGCCACGCGGTGCGACCGTGACCATCGACGCCGGGCAACGCCTGCGCGTGGACGCCACACCGGCGCTGTATGCGGCGACGCTGGCCGGAATGGGCGTCAGTCTGTTCACTGCGCTGACCGTGCAGGAGGACCTGCGCGCCGGTCGTTTGATCCGGGTGCTGCCGGCCTGGCACGCCGGACAGCGCCGCTACTTCGCGCTGTATCCGCATGCGCGTGCACTGGCGCCGAAGGTGCGTGCGCTGGTCGAGCATCTCGCAGCGCACTACGCTGCGCAGAGTGGCGCGGCTGGGTAGCCATGCAACCGCAACCGAGGTGGTGATGGAGTCGGTCTATCTGCTGGTCGCGCTCGGCGCGATCGTCGCCGGATTCGTGCAGGGCCTGTCGGGTTTCGCGTTCGGCATGGTGGCGATGTCGTTCTGGGCGTGGGGGCTGGAGCCGCGACTGGCAGCAACGCTGTCGGTATTCGGCGCGCTGGTCGGCCAGCTGGTCGCGGTGTTCACCGTGCGCCGCGGATTCAACCTGCGTCTGCTGCTGCCATTCGTGCTGGGCGGTCTGGCGGGCATCCCGCTGGGCGTGATGGTGCTGCCGCAGCTGGACATGGAGTGGTTCAAGGCGCTGCTGGGGGGCTTCCTCGCGCTGTGGTGCCCGGTGATGCTGATGGCGCGGTCGTTGCCGCCGATCCGCGCGGGCGGCCGCCTGGGTGACGCGATCGCCGGCATGGCCGGTGGTGTGCTCAGCGGCATCGGTGGATTCGCCGGGCCCGTGCCGACGTTGTGGAGCACGCTGCGTGGTTTCGGCAAGGATGAGCAGCGCGCGGTCATCCAGAACTTCAACCTGGCGATGCTGGCGGTGACCATGGCCACCTATGTCGGCAGTGGCCTGGTGAACCGGCAGATGCTGCCGTATTTCGCCATCGTGGCGCCGGCCATGCTGGTGCCGGCCCTGCTCGGTGCGCGGGTCTACATCGGCATCAGCGAGGCGCGCTTCCGCCAGCTCGTGCTGAGCCTGCTGACCGCGTCGGGCATCGCGCTGCTGGCCTCGTCGCTTCCGGCGCTGCTGGCGCGCTGATGCGTCAAAGGAAAAGGGCGCCACCCGGGCGCCCTTTGTCGTTTACGGCATGGCGTGGCTCAGCGCTGCTGGATCTTCGACAGCAGGCGCAGGAATTCGATGTACAGCCAGACCAGGGTCACCATCAGGCCGAATGCGCCATACCACTCCATGTACTTCGGCGCGCGCTGGGCCACGCCCGTCTCGATGAAGTCGAAGTCCAGCACCAGGTTCAGTGCTGCGACCACCACCACGAACAGGCTGAAGGCGATGCCCAGCCAGCTGGAGTCGTGGATCACCGGGACGTTGATGTTGAAGAAGCCCAGTACGAAGGAGGCCAGGTAGAGCAGGGCGATGCCGCCGGTGGCAGCCACCACGCCCATCTTGAAGTTCTCGGTGGCCTTGATCACGCCGCTGCGGTACGCGAACAGCAGCGCGGCCAGCGTGCCGAAGGTCAGCAGCACGGCCTGGAAGACGATGCCCGGGTACTTCATGTTGAACAGCGCCGACACGGCGCCCAGGAACAGGCCCTCGACCAGCGCATACATCGGTGCGGTGACCGGCGACCATTCCTTCTTGAAGATGGTGATCAGCGCCAGCACCAGCCCGCCGATCGCGCCGCCCATGGCATACAGCTTGGCTGCGCCCATGACCTCGCCGTACTCGTTGACGGACTGGTTCCAGGCGAAGGCCGCGGTCAGCACGGTCAACAGCAGCAGGATGCCGGTCTTGTTGGCGGTGCCGTTGAGGGTCATCACCTGGCCGGGGCTGGTCACCACCGAACCGCTGGCGAGGTCGAGGAAGGTCGACTCGGAAAGAGCCGGGTTGCCGCTGCGCATGCGTGTTCTCCGTGCGAATGAGGGTCGGGACGGCCATCCGGCCGATGTCCACGAGCATAGCCGATGGACATGCAGGGCGCCGTGGCGGGTTCATGATCGGTCGCGCCTGCGTTGACAGTTCGCGATGCGCTTGGCGACAATGAACGACTCCCCGGGCCTGGCCCGAGGGGATTGCAAGACCGGGGTATAGCGCAGTCTGGTAGCGCGCCTGCTTTGGGAGCAGGATGTCGGGGGTTCGAATCCCTCTACCCCGACCAATCCCACGCCACGTCGGATTGGACATCGTTCCGGTTCGGGCGCCCGTAGCTCAACTGGATAGAGCACCGGCCTTCTAAGCCGGCGGTTACAGGTTCGATTCCTGTCGGGCGCGCCATTGGCGAGGCACCGGGGTCGTATCGGCAGATGTGAAGAAGTGCTTGCAAAAGCCCACAGACTCCACCAGAATATCGGACTCGCTTCGGCGGACCGGAACTTCGGTGACAGTCTCCAGGCAAAGGTTTGAGTTCCAGCGTCAGTGGTATCGGCGAGGGAGCAAAAGTTTCAGTGGTGGCTGTAGCTCAGTTGGTTAGAGTACCGGATTGTGATTCCGGTGGTCGGGGGTTCGAATCCCCTCAGCCACCCCACTGATTCAACCGCATCGGCGCAGCCGAAACGGTATTGCAATAAACAGAAAGCACGCTACAATGTGCGTCTGAGTTTCACGGGCCGTTAGCTCAGTTGGTAGAGCAGTTGACTCTTAATCAATAGGTCCAAGGTTCGAATCCTTGACGGCCCACCAAGACGGAAGCCACCTGGTACGCCAGGTGGCTTTTTTCTTATTAGTGTGACTCCTTCGTTGCGATGGATCACGCCCTGCGGAGTCCGGCCTGGTGCCGTTCTGCAGAGGCAGCTGGATGTGGTGCTGGTTTCAACGATGTTGAAGAAAGCGCTTGCACCCACCGAGCGGATCGGGTCATAATTCGCGCCCCGATTTCGGGCTGTTAGCTCAGTTGGTAGAGCAGTTGACTCTTAATCAATAGGTCCAAGGTTCGAATCCTTGACAGCCCACCAGACGAAAGCCACTTGGTTCGCCAAGTGGCTTTTTTCTTGTCCGTACGCCGGGTTGCGCTTCACCCACGCATGGCGTGGATCTACTGAAGCGGTGCTGAAATCAGTGGCATATGCGTCATCAGTGTTTTCAATGCTGTGCGCTGCTTCTCACCGCATCGCGTTCTCCATCGAACCCAATGGATCTTCCGCGCCGATGGCGCATGCACGAAGGAAGATGTTGATGGCCGATATCAATCGACTGCGCATGATGGCGTGGGTTCCCGTCGCACTGATGGCACTGGTGGCCTGCGCGCCCGGCAGTGATCCGGCGCAGACCGTCGAGCGCGATGCCAGCGTGGAGGCTGTTCCGGCACGGCCGGTATCGCCGGAGGGTGGCGCCGCCCCTGAGGCGGTGGAGCTGCGCGGCACCGACGAGGGGGGCGTGGAGGTCCGCGAAGCGGATCCAGCAGCCGGGCAGGGCGCCGCAACGGCGCCCGCCCGAACCGAACCGCCGCACTGAACCAGCGCCGTCCCGGAGGGCCGTTGCTCGCCGGGACGGCCATGTTCAGTTTTGTGCAGGACTTCCGCTTCCCGCCCCTGCCTGCGACAATGAACGCCTGTGCCGGCCACGCGAAAGTGGCGGAATTGGTAGACGCCCTGGATTTAGGTTCCAGTGCCGCAAGGCGTGGGGGTTCGAGTCCCCCCTTTCGCACCAGTGCCGGCCTGTCCCCGCCCTGATCGGGCCCTCTGCGCCCCTTGACCCGGCACGCGCTGGCAGTGCAGGCCGAATTGGGCGAAACTAAAGGGCTGCGGCAAGCAGGCGCGTCCCAGACGCCGTGTCCTTACAACCGTTTCATCCCAATCATCGAGCCGGGGGCCTGGGCCACCGGTGGCAGGAGTCAACATGCAAGCTTCGATCGAATCCACCGGCAACCTGGAACGCCGCCTGAGCTTCTCGCTGCCGGAAGACCGTCTGCAGAGCCACATCGTCGGCCGCCTGGGCGAAATCGCCCGTACCACCCGCATCAAGGGTTTCCGTCCGGGCAAGGTGCCGGCCAAGGTGATCGAGCAGCGCTTCGGCGCGCAGGTCCGTGGCGAAGCGCTGGACGGCCTGCTGCGCGAAACCTTCGATGCCGCCGTGCGTGAGCACGACCTGCGCATCGTCGGCAGCCCGCGCATCGACAAGGGCGACGAGGGTGAGTTCTCGTTCGTGGCCACCGTGGAAGTGGTGCCGGACTTCGGCGACATCGACGTCAGCAAGCTGACCGTGGTGCGCCACAGCGCCGAAATCACCGACGCCGACATCGACCAGATGATCGAGAACCTGCAGAACCAGCGTCGTACCTGGGCCCCGGTCAGCCGTGGCGCGCAGGACGGCGACCTGGTCGCAGTGGAAACCTGGTCGCAGGCCGGCGAAGAGCGCCTGCCGGCCGAGGGCACCGAGAAGGGTTCGATCGTGCTCGGCCAGGGCATGATGTTCGACACCATCGAGAAGGGCCTGGTCGGCCTGGCCAAGGGTGAAGAGAAGACCCTGGACGTCGAGTTCCCGGCTGACTGGCGCGTGCCGGTACTGGCCGGCAAGACCGTGCAGGTCACCGTCAAGGTTGCCGAGGTGTCCGAGCCGGTCGTGCCGGCGGTCGACGAAGCCTTCATCAAGAGCTTTGGCGTGAAGGGCGGCGACGTCGAGCAGTTCCGCAGCGACATCCGCGCCAACCTGGAGCGCGAGCTGAAGGGCGCCCTGATGAACCGCCTGCGTCGCGAAGTGGGCGAGCAGCTGATCGCCGCCTACGCTTCGGTGGAAATGCCGCCGCGCCTGGTCGAGAACGAAGCCCGCGCCATGCTGGCCCAGCAGGTGGAGCAGATCCGCCGTAACGGCCAGAACGTCGGTGAGATCCCGGCCGATGCCCATGAGGGCTTCAAGGACGCTGCCGCCAAGCGCGTGCTGGTCGGCCTGCTGGTCGGTGAAGTGGCCCGTACCAACGACCTGCGCCTGGAAGCCAAGCGCCTGAACGAAACGATGCGCCTGATCGCTTCGACCTACGAAGAGCCGGAGCAGGTCATTGAGATGTACCGCAACGACCCCCAGCTGATGTCTGGCCTGCAGAACCGCGTGATGGAAGAGCAGGTGATCGACTGGATCGCCGAGCGTGCCCAGCACACCGAAGAAAAGCTGTCGTTCCAGGACGCGATCCGCCAGTAAGCCCGGGCGGATCACCGAATGCCCCGCGCCTTTGCCGGCGCGGGGTTGTTTCCCCCCAAGATAGGTACCTCACGTAATGGACAACCGAACCAAAGCCCTGAACCTGGTTCCGATGGTGGTCGAGCAGACCAGCCGCGGCGAGCGTGCCTACGACATCTATTCGCGCCTGTTGAAGGAGCGCCTGATCTTCCTCGTGGGCCCGATCGACGATCACATGGCCAACGTGGTGGTGGCGCAGTTGCTGTTCCTGGAGTCGGAAAACCCGGAAAAGGACATCAACATCTACATCAACTCGCCTGGTGGCGTGGTCACCGCCGGCATGGCGATCTACGACACCATGCAGTACATCAAGCCGAATGTGAGCACCACCTGCATCGGCCAGGCGGCCTCGATGGGCGCCCTGCTGCTGGCTGCCGGTGAAGCCGGCAAGCGCTACGCGCTGCCGAATTCGCGCGTGATGATCCACCAGCCGCTGGGCGGCTACCAGGGCCAGGCCACCGACATCGACATCCATGCGCGTGAGATCCTGACCCTGCGTTCGCGCCTGAACGAGGTGCTGGCCAAGCACACCGGCCAGTCGCTGGAGACGATCGCCCGTGACACCGAGCGCGACAACTTCAAGAGCGCTTTCGAAGCGCAGGCCTACGGTCTGGTCGACCAGGTCCTGGAGCGTCGTCCGGATGAGTCGATCCAGGCCGGTTGACCGGCCTTCACGGGGCCCGGCAGGCCCCGTTCCTGCAGGGTCGGGCGGGACTGGTGTCCCCTCGGCCCTGTGCTATTCTCGAATCGAACCCCCGTTCAGCGGGTGGGGTAACTGGGTAAGCGAAGCATGAGCGAAGACCGCCAAGGTCGTTCCACGGACACCGGCAAGATCCTCTACTGCTCTTTCTGCGGCAAGAGCCAGCATGAAGTGCGCAAGCTGATTGCGGGTCCGAGCGTATTCATCTGCGATGAGTGCGTGGAGCTGTGCAACGACATCATCCGTGAGGAACTCGAGGAAAAGGCGCAGTCGGCGCGCAGTTCGCTGCCCAAGCCGCGCGAGATCCTCGAGGTTCTCGACCAGTACGTGATCGGCCAGAACCGTGCCAAGCGCACCCTGGCCGTGGCCGTGTACAACCACTACAAGCGCATCGAGAGCCGGCAGAAGAACGACGACGTCGAACTGGCGAAGTCGAACATCCTGCTGGTCGGCCCGACCGGTTCGGGCAAGACGCTGCTGGCCGAGACCCTGGCCCGCCTGCTCAACGTGCCGTTCACCATGGCCGACGCCACCACGCTGACCGAAGCCGGTTACGTGGGCGAGGACGTGGAGAACATCATCCAGAAGCTGCTGCAGAAGTGCGACTACGACGTCGAGAAGGCGCAGCAGGGCATCGTCTACATCGATGAGATCGACAAGATCTCGCGCAAGAGCGAGAACCCGTCGATCACCCGCGATGTGTCCGGCGAAGGCGTGCAGCAGGCCCTGCTGAAGCTGATCGAAGGCACCGTGGCCAGCGTTCCGCCGCAGGGCGGGCGCAAGCATCCGCAGCAGGAATTCCTGCAGGTGGACACCAAGAACATCCTGTTCATCTGCGGCGGCGCGTTCGCCGGGCTGGACAAGGTGATCCAGGCCCGTTCCACCGACGTCGGCAGCATCGGCTTCGGCGCCAAGGTCAAGAGCAGCGAGCGCAAGCAGGAAGTGGGCAAGGTGCTGGCCGAAGTCGAGCCGGAAGACCTGATCAAGTTCGGCCTGATTCCCGAGTTCGTCGGCCGCCTGCCGGTGGTGGCGACCCTGGAAGAGCTGGACGAGCCGGCCCTGATCAAGATCCTGACCGAGCCGAAGAACGCCATCACCAAGCAGTTCAAGAAGCTGTTCGAGATGGAGAATGTCGAGCTGGAGTTCCGTCCGGACGCGCTGTCGGCCATCGCCAGGAAGGCGCTCAAGCGCAAGACCGGCGCCCGCGGCCTGCGCACCATCGTCGAATCGGTCCTGCTGGACACCATGTACGACCTGCCGTCGCAGGAAAACGTCAGCAAGGTGGTGGTGGACGAGTCGGTGATCGAGCACAAGTCCGAGCCGTACCTGATCTACCAGACCCCCGCGGCCCCTGAACAGAAGGCCGCAGGCGCCGAGTGATCCTTCCAGGTTGTTGATTGGAAAGGATTTTCAAGGAATGCCTTGCATCTGAAAGCCGATGGCCCCATAACGGGGCCATCGGCTTTTTTTGTCTCCGGAAGATGCCCTCCCGGAGGCGGTTTTCCCCTTCCCTGGAGCCCCCATGGCCCGTTCCCCAAGTGAAACCCTCGACCTGCCGGTCCTGCCGCTGCGCGACGTAGTGGTGTTCCCGCACATGGTCATCCCGCTGTTCGTCGGCCGTGACAAGTCCATGCACGCGCTTGAACAGGCAATGGAATCGGACAAGCGCATCCTGCTGCTGGCGCAGAAGTCGGCCGAGACCGATGACCCGCACGCGGCCGACCTCTACCAGGTCGGCACGCTGGCGCAGGTGCTGCAGCTGCTGAAGCTGCCCGACGGCACCATCAAGGTGCTGGTTGAAGGCCTGTCGCGCGTGCAGGTCACCCACGTCGACGAGCGCAACGGCTCGCTGCACGGCCAGGCCGTGGAGATCGATGCCACCGACGAGCGCGAAGCCCGCGAGGTCGAGGCGATCGCCCGCTCGCTGATGTCGCTGTTCGAGCAGTACGTGAAGACCAACCGCAAGCTGCCGCCGGAACTGCTGCAGACGCTGTCGGGCATCGATGAGCCGGCGCGCCTGGCCGACACCATCGCCGCGCATATCAGCGTGCGCCTGGCCGACAAGCAGCGCCTGCTGGAAACGCTGGCCGTGGGTGACCGCCTGGAGATGCTGGTCGGCCTGGTCGACGGCGAGATCGACGTGCAGCAGATGGAGAAGCGCATCCGCGGCCGCGTGAAGTCGCAGATGGAGAAGAGCCAGCGCGAGTATTACCTCAACGAACAGATGAAGGCCATCCAGAAGGAACTGGGTGACCTGGACGACGCGCCGGGCGAGCTGGAAGAACTGGCCCGCAAGATTGCCGAAGCCGGCATGCCGAAGGCCGTTGAAGCCAAGGCGCGCAACGAACTGAACAAGCTCAAGCAGATGTCGCCGATGTCGGCCGAAGCGGCGGTCGTGCGCAACTACCTGGAGTGGCTGCTGGGCGTGCCGTGGAAGAAGCGCAGCAAGGTGCGCAAGGACCTGAAGGCCGCGCAGGACACCCTCGATGCCGATCACTACGGCCTGGAGAAGGTCAAGGAACGCATCCTTGAATACCTGGCGGTGCAGTCGCGCGTGAAGCAGATGAAGGGCCCGATCCTGTGCCTGGTCGGGCCGCCGGGCGTGGGCAAGACCTCGCTGGGCCAGTCCATCGCCAAGGCCACCAACCGCAAGTTCGTGCGCATGTCGCTGGGCGGCGTCCGCGACGAAGCCGAGATCCGTGGCCATCGCCGTACCTATGTGGGTTCGATGCCGGGCCGCATCGTGCAGAACCTCAACAAGGTCGGCAGCAAGAACCCGCTGTTCGTGCTCGACGAGATCGACAAGATGTCGATGGATTTCCGCGGCGACCCGTCGTCGGCGCTGCTGGAAGTGCTCGACCCGGAGCAGAACAACGCGTTCAACGACCACTACCTGGAAGTGGACCTGGACCTGTCCGAAGTGATGTTCGTGGCCACCTCGAACTCGCTGAACATCCCGGGCCCGCTGCTGGACCGCATGGAAGTGATCCGCATCCCCGGCTACACCGAGGATGAGAAGCTCAACATCGCCACCCGCTACCTGGTGCCCAAGCAGATCAAGGCCAACGGCCTGCAGCCGGAAGAACTGGAGATCGGCAGCGATGCCATCCAGGACATCGTGCGCTACTACACGCGCGAATCGGGCGTGCGCAACCTGGAACGCGAGATCGCCAAGATCTGCCGCAAGGTGGTGAAGGAGATCGCGCTGGCCGGCCCGCAGCCGGTGAAGGCAAAGAAGGGTGCCAAGAAGAAGGCGCTGGTGAGCGTGTCCAGCAAGAACCTGGACAAGTACCTGGGCGTGCGTCGCTTCGACTTCGGCCGTGCCGAGGAAGAGAACGAGATCGGCCTGGTCACCGGCCTGGCCTGGACCGAAGTCGGTGGCGATCTGCTGCAGATCGAATCGACGCTGGTGCCGGGCAAGGGCCAGCTGATCCTGACCGGCCAGCTCGGCAACGTGATGAAGGAATCGGCGTCGGCGGCGTTGTCGGTGGTGCGCTCGCGCGCGGTCGGCTTCGGCATCGACAGCGACTTCCTGCAGAAGCACGACGTGCACCTGCACGTGCCGGACGGTGCCACGCCGAAGGACGGCCCCAGTGCCGGTGCGGCGATGGTCACCTCGCTGGTGTCGATGCTGACCAAGGTGCCGGTGCGTGCCGACGTGGCGATGACCGGCGAGATCACCCTGCGCGGTCGTGTCACCGCCATTGGTGGCCTGAAGGAGAAGCTGCTGGCTGCGCTGCGCGGCGGCATCCGCACGGTCATCATTCCGGAAGAGAACCGCAAGGACCTTGCTGACATCCCGGCCAACGTCACCCGCGATCTGAAGATCGTGCCGGTGAAGTACATCGAAGAAGTGCTGGACCTGGCACTTGAGCGTCCGTTGGCACCGAAGAAGGCGCGCAAGAGTGCGCAACGTGTCACGGTGCGGAGCAAGGCCAAACCGAGCGGAAACGCGCGCGTCAAGCATTGACGCGCGCTGTCCAATGGCCCGAAACCCGCGTCGTTACTGGCTTTCCAGCTTGCGTGGGGGTAGGGCCGCTGGTATAAAAGCAGCACTCGCGAATGAGTGATCGCTGTCAGCGATCACTGAATCGGCGAACCGTTTCCACATGGCGGCCGCATGCAGAAGGCGTGCGGTTGCTTCCCTGTCGAATCCGCGGAACCCACCGCCAAAGGAGTTGTAGAGAATGAACAAGACCGAATTGATCGATGCCGTTGCTGAAGCTGCCGACCTGACCAAGGCCGAGTCCAGCCGCGCTGTCGATGCCGTCGTTGCTGCCGTCACCAAGGCGCTGAAGGACGGCGATGCGGTCACCCTGGTTGGCTTCGGTACCTTCCAGGTCCGCGACCGTGCTGCCCGCACCGGCCGCAACCCGAAGACCGGCGACACCATCAAGATCGCTGCTTCGAAGAATCCGTCGTTCAAGGCTGGCAAGGCCCTGAAGGATGCTGTAAACTAAGCGGCTCGCTGGGGTGCTTAGCTCAGCGGTAGAGCGTCTCCTTTACACGGAGAGGGTCGGGGGTTCGAAACCCTCAGCACCCACCACAGCACCGCGGTAAAAGTTTGAGTGTGGAGCGGTAGTTCAGCTGGTTAGAATGCTGGCCTGTCACGCCGGAGGTCGCGGGTTCGAGTCCCGTCCGCTCCGCCATTCAACGAGGCCTCCGGCCAAAAGCTGGAGGCTTTGTTTTCTTCCCGGTCCAGGCCGGCGGAAAACAGGAAAGGTAACAACGCGGAGCGGTAGTTCAGCTGGTTAGAATGCTGGCCTGTCACGCCGGAGGTCGCGGGTTCGAGTCCCGTCCGCTCCGCCATTACAACGAGGCCCCCGGTCTGAAGCCGGGGGCCTTGTCTTCTCCCCGGAAGGTTCGGGAAGAAGGCAAAAAGGTTTTTGCAAGAACGGAGCGGTAGTTCAGCTGGTTAGAATGCTGGCCTGTCACGCCGGAGGTCGCGGGTTCGAGTCCCGTCCGCTCCGCCATTGCAGAATTCTTAAGTCCCTGTGAAAAAACTTTGAAAAAAGTGTTCATCGGGCTGGGTTTCCAGAGAGTCTTCGGATATACTGGGCACCTGCAAAGTTTCAGCGCGGAGCGGTAGTTCAGCTGGTTAGAATGCTGGCCTGTCACGCCGGAGGTCGCGGGTTCGAGTCCCGTCCGCTCCGCCAACTCTAAAAGCCCTCGGCACACGCCGGGGGCTTTTTCTTTGTGCGCTCGCGAAGAGGCGCGCAGGCCGCGCCGGTGCTGCTTTTGGTCCCTGCGGCGAAGCGGGTTACACTGCCGGGCTCGCCAATCAGGCCTTGTGATTCCTCACCATGCTGCAGAAACTCCGCGACAAGACCTCAGGCTGGATCGTCACCGTGATCCTGGGGCTGCTGATGATTCCGTTCCTGTTCGTGATCGACAACAGCTACCTTGGTGGCGTTGGCGCTCAGAACGTGGCCAAGGTTTCCGCACCTCCGACCTGGTGGCGTTCGGCGCCGTCGTGGTGGCCGGTGCGCATGCTGTGGCAGCACCACGAGATCAGCGCGCAGGATTTCCGCACCCGTTTCGAGCAGGAACGCATGCGCGAGCGCCAGCAGCAGGGCGAGAACTTCGACCCGCGCGCGTTCGAAAGCACCGAAAACAAGCTGGCCGTGCTCGACCAGCTGATCGACGAGCAGGTCGTGCGCCTGGTGGGTGAGCAGGCCGGTGTCGTGATCGGCGATGGTGCCGTGCGCGAGTACATCGCCACCATCCCGGCCTTCCTCGATTCGAACGGCAAGTTCAACGAGAACAACTATCGCCTGGCGCTGGCCGGTGGCAATCCGCCGCGTACCCCGACCCAGTTCCAGGAACTGGTGCGTGAGAGCCTGCAGCAGTCGGTGATTCCGTCGGGCCTGCAGAACTCCGGTTTCGTCACCCAGTCCGAGACCGAGCGCCTGCTGAAGCTGCTGGGCGAGACCCGTGACGTCGAGCTGGCCGCGCTGCCGGAAGTGCCGGCCGATACCGCGCCCGTCACCGATGCGCAGATCAAGCAGTGGTATGACAGCCACGGCAAGGATTTCCGCCAGGCCGAGAGCGTCTCGCTGGAGTATGTCGAGATCAACGGCGGCAACCTGCCGGCACCGGCCGCGGCCGACGAAGCGACCCTGCGCAAGCGCTATGAGGACGAGAAGGCGAAGTTCACCTCGCCGGAGCAGCGCCAGGCCGCCCACATCCTGATCACCGGCGACGGTGCCGAAGCCAAGGCCAACAAGATTGCCGCCGAAGCCAAGGCCGCCGGCGCCGACTTCGCCGCGCTGGCCAAGGCCAACTCGGAAGATCCGGGCTCGAAGGCGCAGGGCGGTGACCTGGGTTGGGTCGAGCGTGGCGCGATGGTCAAGCCGTTCGAAGACGCACTGTTCGCCGCCAAGGCCGGCGACGTGATCGGCCCGGTCAAGACCGACTTCGGCTACCACATCATCAAGGTGGCCGCTGTGCGCGGTGGCCAGGGCAAGTCGTTCGAGGAAGTGCGTGACACGCTGGCCGCCGAGCAGCTGAAGGCCGATGGTGAGCGCGGCTTCAACGAGCTGGCTGGCCGCCTGGTCGACGCCATCAACAAGAGCCCGAGCGATCTGGCGGCTGCAGCCAAGGAAGTGAACCTGCCGCTGCAGACCCTGGGCCCGATCACCCGCGCCACCGCCAGCGGCATCGCCGCTGATCCGGCGGTGCTGCGCGCCGCCTTCTCCGACGTGCTGGTACAGGATGGCACCGCCAGCGACCCGATCGCCCTGGGCGGCGCCAGCAACCACAGTGTGGTCATCCGCGTCTCCGCGCATACGCCGGAGCAGGCGATGCCGCTGGACAAGGCCCGCGAGCAGGTGATTGCCGCGATCCGCGCCGATCGCCAGCGCCAGGCCAGCGACAAGGCTGCTGACGCCGTGCTGGCCAAGCTGAAGGGCGGCGCCACCCTGCAGTCGCTGGCAGCCAGCGAGAAGCTGCAGCTGAGCCCGATGCCGGGCCTGCCGCGCAGCCAGCCGGTGCCGACCCCGGACATCCACCGCGCGATCTTCAGTGCGCCGGCGCCGGTCAATGGCAAGCCGAGCTACGGCAAGGTTGACGTGAACGGCCACGCGCTGCTGTTCGCGGTGAACAAGATCAACCCGGGCGACATCAAGGAAGTGACCGCCGAGCAGCAGAAGCAGCTGAAGGACCAGCTGAGCCAGATCGATGGCATGGCGGCAGCCAAGGCCTACGTCGAGGCCATGCGCAAGAAGTTCGTGGTCCAGACCACCGAAGCCAACCTGTAAGCCCCGCGGCGAGCAGGAACGAAAAGGCCCGGCATTGCCGGGCCTTTTTTGTGGAGCCGGTTGGCGCCGAACTTGCTCGACCGCCTTTTGTAGAGTCGAGCTTGCTCGACTGGATACACAAAAACAGTCGAGCAAGCTCGACTCTACGGGCGATGTATCGAGGGCAAGAAAAAAGCCGAGCATGGGCTCGGCTCCAGGGGCAGTGCCTGGCTGGCGCGTCAGTCTTCGACGCGCAGCACCGCACCGGGCTTCAGCACGCTGCTGCCGCTCAGGCCGTTGAGCGAGAGCAGGGCCTTCACCGGCATGCCGTAGCGACGGGCGATGGTCCAGGCCGACTCGCCATCACGTACGGTGTGGCGACGGCTGCGCGGGCGGTCGGCGATTGCGGCAACGGTCTTGGCGACCGTCGGCGTGGGCACAGCAGTGGCCGCCGGGACCGCGCTGGCGACCAGCGCGGTCGCCGCCTCCGTGACCGTCGCATTGGCGGCCGAGACAGGAGCCAGCACGCGGGTCGTGCCGGAAGCGCGGCCGCCCGATGCCAGCGCGGGGTTGAGCCGGGCGATCTTCGCCGGGTCCAGGGCGCGCTGTGCGGCCCACTGCTGGACGCTGGTGCCGGCCGGCAGGGTGTGGTCCTTCAGCACCGGCACGGTGCGGTCCAGAGAGGCCATCACGCCGGGCTGGTCTTCCACGTCTTCCAGCACGCAGGCCAGGGCATGCAGCTTCTCGACGTAGGCATGGGTGACCGGGGACAGGCCCGGCAATGCCGAGGGCTTGGCGTTCTGCGCATTCATGCCGGCCTTGCGCATGGACTGCAGCACGCGGTACTCGCCGGCGTTGTAGGCCATGGTGGCCAAGCGCCAGTCGCCGCCGAACATGCCGTGCAGGGTCTTCAGGTAGCGCACCGCGGCCTGGGTCGAATCGACTGCCGACAGGCGGCCGTCATAGCCGTTGGCCATCGGCACGCGATGGTTGCGCGCGGTGGTGGCGATGAACTGCCACAGGCCGGTCGGGCCACTGCCATTGCGGGCATTGGGCCGGTAGCCGCTTTCCACGAACGGAATCAGTGCGAATTCGGTCGGCAGGTTGGCCTTGCGCAGTTCTTCGACCACGTAGCCGAACAACACCAGTGCATCATCATCCTGGTTGGCCAGGCGCGAGGGGGCGTGGGCGAACTGCTTCTGCCAGCGCGGGCTGGTGGCCTCGGCGTCACAGCGGGGTTCGGCCAGGCCGTCGCGGAAGCTGGTGAAGATTTCCTGGCCATTGCGTACCGAGGCGGCCGGCAGCGTGGACGGATCCAGCGGCAGCGCCGCGGCAGCGGTCAGGTTCTGGCTGATGCCGGCGCCCAGCGACTGCGCGCCCGCGGTTCCGGCCAGCCCCAGGGCAAGGCCCAGGGCCAGCGGCAGACTTCGGCGCATCATGCGCGAAAGCCGTCTTTCCAGTGCCGGAGACCGGCCATCACGTCGACGTCGTCCACGACGTCACGGCCCAGGTGTGCCGATACCGACGCACGAATCGGCGTCGCGTGCACACGCAGGAAGGGATTGCAGTCGAATTCGTTGGCCAGAGTTACCGGCAGGGTGGAACGGTCATCGCGGCGCATGGCCAAAGCCTCCTCTTGGCGCTGCCACAGGGCAGCGTTGGCGGGGTCGACATGCCGCGCGAAGACGGCATTTGACACGGTGTACTCATGAGCGCAACAAAGCAGCAGTTGCGCGGGCAAGGCACCCAGCTTGCGCATCGATGCCAGAAGCTGGGACGGCGTACCTTCGAACAGTCGTCCACAGCCCAGGCTGAACAACGAATCTCCGCTGAAAAGATGTTCAGCAGTGTGAAACGCGATGTGGCTGCGGGTATGCCCGGGCACGGATAGTACGTGGAACATCCGGCCCAGTGCCTGAACGCGTTCACCTTCGCCGACCCGTTCGGTGGCCGTGGGGATGCGCTCCTCGACGGGGGCGATCACCCGCACGCCGGGAAAACGGGCCTGCAGCGCGGGCACGCCACCAATGTGGTCGTCGTGGTGGTGGGTGAGCAGGATCGTGTCCACGCGCAGGCCCTGATCGGCCAGCGCGAGCACCGGCGCAGCATCGCCGGGGTCGACGACCACGGCGGCGCCATCGTCGTCGATCAGCGTCCAGATGTAGTTATCCGCAAATGCGGGCAGGGCAGTCAGTCGCATAGAATTGGACCATGCCCGCGCTGCAGAGCACCCGTCAAGCGAGCCAGACCCCGTGGTTCGACAGTGAACCGGCGGCGGCGTTGCGCGTGCTGGAGCGGCAATTGCTGCTGCCGCAGCTGTCGGTGTTGCCGTCCCAGCCCTGGTTGTGGATCGCGCCGAGTGCGGCCTGGCTGGACGACGCACAGCTGGGGGGGCGCGGCCTGCGACTGCACCGGCACGGCCACGGCTATGCCGGCGATACCCGCTGCGCGTTGCCGCTGCCGCTGGCCAACGAGAGCGTCAATGCGATCGTGCTGCAGCATGTCACCGCCGCCGATGCCGACCTGCTGCTCGACGAGTGCGAGCGCGTGCTGATGCCGGGCGGCCACCTGTGGCTGAGCAGCCTCAATCCGTTCAGCCCGTACCGCACGCGCTGGCGCCAGCATGGGCTGGTGGTGCGTACGCCGCAGCGGATCCGCCTGCTGCTCGGCCGGCATGGGCTGGAATGCGACGATATGCGTTACCTCGGCCCGCTCTGGCGCGGCGCCGGCAGCCGCCGCCCGGGCGGTTGGGCGCCGCTGCGCGCGGCCTGCCTGTTCCATGCGGAAAAACGCACGCTGGCCCTGCCCGGGCCGAAACCGTTGCCGGTGCGTTGGCACGGCACCGTTGCTACCTGATCTGGAGTTGTATTGAAAACCATCGAAATCCACACCGACGGATCCTGCCTTGGCAATCCAGGTCCTGGCGGCTGGGCCGCGCTGCTGCGCTACAAGGGCCATGAGCGCGAACTGAGTGGCGGCGAAGCGCATACCACCAACAACCGGATGGAGCTGATGGCGGCCATTTCCGGGCTGGAGACGCTGACCGAGCCCTGCAACATCGTGCTCTACACCGACTCGCAGTACGTGCGGCAGGGCCTGACCCAGTGGATGCCGGGCTGGATCCGCAAGAACTGGAAGACCGCTGGCGGCGACCCGGTGAAGAACCGCGAGCTGTGGGAGCGACTGCATGCGGCCACGCTGCGGCACCAGATCGACTGGCGCTGGGTGAAAGGCCACTCCGGCGATCCGGACAATGAGCGGGTGGATACCCTGGCGCGCAACGCGGCCATCCAGATCCGCGACTCCAGCCCGGTAAACTGAGCCCATGCGTCAGATCATCCTCGATACCGAAACCACCGGCCTGGAGTGGAAGAAGGGCAACCGCATCGTCGAAATCGGCTGCGTGGAGCTGTTCAAGCGCCGCCCGACCGGCAACAACTATCACCAGTACATCAAGCCGGACTGCGAGTTCGAACAGGGCGCGCAGGAAGTCACCGGGCTGACCCTGGAGTTCCTCGACGACAAGCCCGGTTTCGCGCAGATCGCCGACGAGTTCCTGGCCTTCATCGATGGCGCCGAGCTGATCATCCACAACGCGGCATTCGACCTGGGCTTCCTCGACAACGAGCTGTCGCTGCTGGGGCCGCAGTACGGGAAGATCACCGACCGCTGCACGGTGATCGATACCCTGGTGATGGCGCGCGAGCGCTTCCCGGGCCAGCGCAACTCGCTGGATGCACTGTGCAAGCGGCTGGGCGTGGACAACTCGCACCGCGCATTGCACGGCGGCCTGCTCGATGCGCAGATCCTGGGCGATGTCTACATTGCGCTGACCTCGGGCCAGGAAGAGATCGGCTTCGGCCTGGGCGATGAGGACGGCGGTGGCGCAGGTGCAGCGCTGCAGGCGTTCGATACCAGCAAACTGCTGCCGCGCCCGCGGGTGATGGCGACGCCATCGGAACTGGAGGCGCACGCTGCGCGCCTGGAACGGCTGCGCAAGAAGGCCGGCCACGCGCTGTGGGATGGCCCGAAGCTGGAAGAACCCGCCAGCGCGTAACGCGCGGCGGTAGTGCCGGCCGCTGGCCGGCATCGCCCCATCCACGCACGGCGTGGATCTACGGGCTAATGGCAGCGCACCAGGATCACGCTGATGTTGTCGCGGCCGCCGCCATCGAGCGCGGCGGCGACCAGCGTGTCCACGCATTCCTGCGCGCTGGCGTCCTCGAACGCCAGGGTGCGGGCGATGCCGCGGTCGTCCACTTCCTCGGTGAGGCCGTCACTGCACAGCAGCAGCTGCATGCCCGGGCGAAGCTCACCGCTGGTGGTGGCCACGTTCAGATGCGCCGGATCGGTCACGCCCAGGGCCTGGGTGACCACGTTGCGATGCGGATGCGCGCGCGCCTGTTCGGCGGTCAGGTTGCCCTGCGCGACCAGTTCCTGCACCACGCTGTGATCCTGGCTGAGCTGGGCCAGCTGGCCATCGCGCCACAGGTAGGCACGGCTGTCGCCCACCCACGCCACTTCATAGCGGTTGCCCTGCACGCGCGCGGCAACGACGGTGGTACCCATCGGCAGGGTGTCGTTGCGCCGCCGCGAGGCGCGGATGATTTCTTCGTCGGCGGTGCGGATGGCCTGAACCAGCGGCGCGCCGCAGCGGATTTCGCGCACGATGGTTTCGCGCGCCAGCGCACTGGCTACTTCACCGCAGGCATGCCCGCCCATGCCATCGGCCACCAGCCACAGGGCCAGCTCAGTGTCACCGTAGTAGGTGTCCTCGTTGAGCTCGCGGCGCATGCCGGGGTGGGTGAGGTGTCCGAATTCGATCATGGTGGGCAGGGGCGGGGTAATGCTGGGGAGACGGGCATCATCGGGCGGCTGCAGGCATCCGGCAAGGCGTGCGCTCAGGAAATTTTCACTTCATTGGCCGCAATGACTTGTCGTCGGCCTCACTTCCTCGTATGATGCGCGTCCCCGGTCCGCCGGGGACCACCCGGAGAGGTGGCAGAGTGGTTGAATGTACCTGACTCGAAATCAGGCAGGCGTTTATAGCGCCTCGGGGGTTCGAATCCCCCCCTCTCCGCCAGATAAAGAAAAAGGGCTGCCGAAAGGCGGCCCTTTTTCTTTATCTGGCGTGGGACGCGCCGCGCTCTGCACGTCGCCCCACACGTTGCTGCGCAACCTGTGGGCCCCTCCCTTTGCCTGCCTCTCCCCGCCCCTGTCGGGGCAGCCCCTCAACAGAGGGGCTTGTTCCTCCAGATGCATCGGTAGATCCACCCCATGCGTGGAGGCTGTTCCTGCCGAGCTGAACCATCCACGCATGGCGTGGATCTACCCATTCCGTCGCGAGCTGCGGGTTAAACTGCCTGCATCAACTGCTGGAGCTTTCCCCATGACCGCTGAAATCCTCGTGCCCGTTTCCTTTGGCGAGCTGCTGGACAAGATCTCGATCCTGCAGATCAAGTCCGAGCGCATTGGCGACGAGGCCAAGCTGGCCAATGTGCGCAAGGAGCTGTCGGCGCTGGAGAAGACCTGGATGGCACACCCGGCGGCGGTGAAGGACGTCGCCAAGCTGCGCGCCGACCTGAAGGAGGTCAACGAGCAGCTGTGGGACATCGAGGACGACATCCGGCTGAAGGAGAAGGCGCAGGCGTTCGACCAGGGCTTCATCGACCTGGCGCGCAGCGTCTACCTGCGCAACGACGAGCGCGCGCGTATCAAGAAGGCGATCAACCTGGCGCTCGGTTCGGCCTACGTGGAAGAGAAGTCCTACCAGGATTACGCGCAGCGCGCGTAATCCCGGCCAAGGGGGCAGATCCACGCCATGCGTGGATGGGCCTGCCACTCACCCCAGGTGGTCGGCGACGTAGCGCTCGAAGGCGGCGATGCCGTCTTCGACGGTGATCAGTTCCATCACATCATCGAACTCGATCTTGGTGCCCCACTTCAGATCGGCGGCCTGCTTGGCGAGGTACTTGCGCGCAGCGTCGTCGTAGCGATCCACGCAGTAACGGCGGTCCGAGTACGGGCCGCTGCGGTTCGGGTTGCTGGCCGCGTGCAGGCCCAGCACCTTCGCGCCCATCGCGTTGGCGATGTGCATGGGGCCCGAATCCGGCGTCATCACCAGGTTGGCGCGGGCGAGCAGGGCGGGCAACTGCTTGAGCGTGTCCTTGCCGACCAGGTCCAGTGCCGGTGTGTGCAGCTGCGCCTGGATCGCGTCGGCCATGCTGCGCTCCAGCTCGCTGCGGCCTCCGCACAGCACCACCTGCCAGCCGCGCTGCGTCGCATGGTTGGCTACCGCAGCGTAGCGGTCGGCGTACCAGTTGCGGCGCACGTGGCTGGAACACGGCGAGATCATCAGCACCGGGCGGCCATCGTCCTGCCACTGTGCGGCGGCCCACTCATGGGCAGACTGCGGCACGGCCAGGTCCCAGCTGACCTCGGTCTGGCGCAGGCCCAGCGGCTCGCAGAAGCTGCCAATGGCATCGAGCACGTGGATGCCAGGACGGTCGGGGATGCGCTCGTTGATGAAGAGCCCATGCAGATCCTTGGAACGGCTGCGGTCGTAGCCGATGCGGCGTTCGGCGGGAATGAAGGCCGACAGCAGGTTGGCCCGGAACGCGACCTGCATCTGCAGCAGCGCTTCGAAGCGTCCTGGCGGCAGTTGCCTGCGCAGTTCCTTGACGCCGGCCATGCCGCTCTTCTTGTCGTAGGCATGGAAGGTGACGCCGGGCAGGCCATCGAGCAGCTTCTGGCCGACCTTGTCGATGATCCAGTGAATCGGCGTGTCCGGACGCGCAGCCTGCAGCGTGCGCACCAAGGGCACCACGTGGGTGACATCGCCGAGTGCGGACAGGCGCAGGAGGCACAAGGAGGAGGACGCTGATGCCATGTGTTGTTAGACTCAATGAAATGGTCGCATTCGACGCCAATGAAGCGCTGACGCCATGCCGCGAGGGTCGCGGCATCGGGGCCATTCTGTTCGACCGCGAGCGGCTGCGGCAAGCCGAGATCGGCCTGTTCTCGCCCCAGCATTGGGGCAGCAGGGCCCGCCCGGTGGGTGAAGGCGGTCGTGGCAGCGCCTGGTTCATCGATGCGCCGTTCGGCGCCAGCGTGCTGCGCCACTACCTGCGCGGCGGCATGGCGGCCAGGATCAGCCACGACCAGTACCTCTGGCGCGGCGCGGACCGCACCCGCAGCTTTGCCGAGTTCCGGCTGATGCGCGCGCTGCGCGAGAAGAAGCTGCCGGTGCCCCGGCCACTGGCAGCCTTCTACATGCGCGAGGGCCTGCGCTACCGGGCCGCGATCCTGATGGAGCGGATCGAGGGCGTCCGCTCGCTGGCCGACCGCGCGCTGGTCGCCGGCCGGGGCGCACCGTGGGAGGAGACCGGGCGGCTGATCGCCCGCTTCCACCGTGCCGGCCTGGACCATGCCGACCTCAACGCGCACAACATCCTGTTCGATGGCAGCGGGCACGGCTGGTTGATCGACTTCGACCGCGGGGTGATCCGCATCCCGGCCACTGCCTGGCGTGAACGCAATCTCAAGCGACTGCTGCGCTCGCTGATCAAGCTGCGCGGCGAGCGCAGCGTGGAAGACGTGCAGAAGGATTACGCGCGGCTGCGCCGCGCCTATGACATGGCCTGGAACCGGGGCACCTGATGGACTGGTCGTTGCGTTTCCTTGGCGTCGGCAATGCGTCGGCGGTCGAGCTGGGGTCGCCGATGTCGGTGATCGAGCGCGATGGCCGTCCGTGGCTGACCATCGATTGCGGCGGTGAAGGCCTGACCGCGTTCAAGGCGCACTACGGGCACATGCCGCAGGCACTGTTCGTCACCCATGTGCACCTGGACCACGTGGCCGGCTTCGAACGGTTGTTCGTGGACACCTTCTTCAACGCGCACCGGCGCGGCAAGGTGCGCCTGTATGTGCCCGCCACGGTGGTGCCGCTGCTGCACAAACGCATCGGCGACTACCCGAACGTGCTGGCCGAGGGCGGTGCCAACTTCTGGGATGCCTTCCAGCTGGTCGTGGTGGGTGAGGCGTTCTGGCACGAAGGCGTGCGCCTGGAGGCGTTCCCGGTGCGCCACCACTGGCCGGAGACGGCCTATGGCCTGCGCCTGCAGGGCGCGCTGACCTGGAGTGGCGATACCCGGCCGATTCCGGAGATGCTGGCCCGCTACGCCAATGACAAAGAACTGATCGCCCACGACTGCGGCCTGCACGGCAATCCGTCGCATACCGGCGTGGACGACCTGGAGCGCGAGTACAGCGCGGAGCTTCAGGCGCGGATGATGCTCTACCACTACGCCAGCGTGGCCGATGGCCAGGCGCTGGCCGCGCGCGGGCACCGCGTGGCGCAGCCGGGGCAGTGCGTGCCGCTGGCCAATCCCACTGCGCCGCACGTGCTGGCCCAGGACCCGCCGTGAGCGGTGCCGACCAGCCCGCTGATGCGGTGCTGGCCGCAGAACTGGAGGCGCTGGAACGCGCGCTGCATGCGCCGCAGGTGCGGGGTGATCGCGAGTCCCTTGCGGCCCTGCTGGACGAGGATTTCAGCGAGATCGGCAGTTCCGGCCAGTGCTACGGCCGTGACGCTGCGCTGGCGGAGATTCCGCTGGAGCGTGAGCAGGTGCTGATCGAGTCGGAGCAGTACGCGGTGTGGCTGTTGGCCAAGGATCTGGCCCAGGTGCGCTACCGCAGCCGCTATCACCTCGATGGCCAGGCGCAACGCTGGGTGCTGCGCAGCTCGCTGTGGCGCCGGCACGGGCAACGGTGGCGCGTGGTGTTCCATCAGGGCACGCCGGAAGCGCAGTAGCGCGGGCCATGCCCGGCGAGGAGCGCCAACCAAGTTTGGCATCCAACAGAGTGGGCAGCGCCCGAAAAGGCGATGGCCCCGCCGGCTGACCTCGGCGCCCGCGTCGATCGATACCGTTGCTGCCTTCCGGCCCTGGCGGAGTTTTCGACCTAGCGTCGCGAGGGGCCGACGGGGCCACCATAGAGACGTTGGCCGCCCGGTGGGCGGCCAGTTCACGGATCAGGGGAAGCAGCGCGCGATGCGCCGGAGACCACAGCCGGACTGCACATCAGCTGGCTGATGGCAGACGCGCATTCTAGCGCAGGCAGGCCCATCGGCGCCAGCTTCACGCACTGAATCGGCTGTAACCCGTTCCCGGCAACGGCGGGCGGGGCGCACCCCCGTTGCTAGAATGCCGGCCAGGAGGAACGACCTCCCCCACATCGGGACCCAATGACCAGGACGGCCTGGCCCTACCAAGAGGAGGGCCGTCATGGCCTGGATCCATCTGTTGTTCGCCGGCCTGCTGGAAATCGTCTGGGCCGTGTCCATGAAGCAATCCGAAGGCTTCACCCGGCTCACCCCGACTGTGGTCACGATCGTCGGCATGATCGCCAGTTTCTGGCTGCTGGCGATCGCCATGCGCAGCCTGCCGCTGGGCACCGCTTATACAATCTGGACCGGCATCGGTGCGGTCGGTGCGTTCGTGGTCGGCATCGTGTTTCTTGGCGAACAGGTCAGCCCGATGCGGATCGGCGCAGCGGTGCTTATCGTTTCTGGCCTGGTTTTGATGAAACTCTCCAGTAGCTGAGAGTTTATCCGGGCGGTTATATGCGCGCTCAGGATGTTTGCCGTGAATAGGGAATGTGCATTTTCGGCAAAATAAATTCATTCACGTATTTTATTTGACGCACGTCATGAAAATAATGTGGGTGATTCACGCGGCACTGTCGGCGCCCGTCGCACAGTGCCGCCATTCGTCGAGCGGAATCGGGGAGTTTTCGCTCCGACGGATACGCTGACGCGTCGTCTTCGCTGCGCGCCCGCGTGAAGATGTGAAGATTTTCAGAAGTTAATGCCGCCAGGCCTTGTTCCCCCATCGGGAGCCGGGATGCGCCGCATCGTCTTCAAAAAACCTGCCCGCAGTGCCATCCGGTCTTTTCATGGAGATTTACCGATGAACCGCATTTACCGTCTGGTTTTCAATCGCGCCCTTGGCGTAATGCAGGTTGCATCGGAGGTCGCTCAGAATCCCGGCGGAAGTGCGGTTACCGCGAAGCGGCCACCGCGACTGCGGGCGCATCAGCTGGCGGTCGCACTGGCGGCCACGCTGGCCAGCGGTTCGGCCTTCGCAGCGTGCAGTACCGCAGGTACCACGGTGACCTGCGCGACCGGCTCCAATACCAATTCGCTGGCCAACAGCATCAATGGCGTGACGCTGGATATCCAGACCGGTGCAGTGCTCAGCGTGCCGCCGATCGTTGGCGGCAGTGCGGTGAACCTGAGCGGTAACGGCATTACAGTGAGCAACCAGGGCACGGTCGATCCCACCATCAATGGTGGCCTGAGCCTGGCGGCGGCGGGCATGGTGCTGGGCAACAACACGGCCGGCGGAAACACCATCAACGTCAACAACCAGGCGGGCGGGGCGATCAAGGGCCTGGTCAATATCGGTTCCATCCTTGGTTTCGGCGGACAGGCGCTGGTGGTGCAGAACGCTTCCGGCGGTGTCAGCAACATCGTCAACGCCGGCAATGTGGACATGTCCATCTTTGGCGCAGGCCTGTTGACCACAGCCGATGCGGCGTCGATCGTCAGCTACGGTGGCGCGCAGACCAACCTCAACAACACCGGTACCATCACCGGTCGCATCGGGTTCCAGGGGTCAGCCACAACGGGGGCCGGCAACACCTTGCTCAATGCGGGCATCATCAACGGCAGTGTGAACCTGGGCAGTTCGGTCAGCGGCAATACCTTCACCGCCGTGTCGGGTTCCAGCGTCAACACCGCAGGCATCGGCGTGGCCGGACAGGTCGGCGCGCTTGCGGTGAATCTGGCGGCCGCCGGCATCGTCGACGGCGGTTCGGCGTCCAACAACAGTCTGGTGCTGCAGAACAGCGCGACCGGAACCGGCAGCGGTACCGGTGGGGCGGTGACCACGCTGGGCTGGAACCAGTACATCAACTTCCAGAGGCTCACTGTCAACAGCGGTACCTGGAACCTGCAGGGGGCGTGGGCGGGCGCAGGTACGACCACGCTCAATGATGGCTTGGTCAACTTCAACAGCAACACCTCATTCGGTACCGGCCTGTTCACCGTCACTGGTGGTTCGATTGCGGCGAGCGGTGCGGGGCTGTCGCTGGGCAACAATTTCACCCTCAATGGCGGGCTGACCCTGGGCGGTGCCCAGGGCTTCGGCCTGGGGGGGCTGTTGTCCGGTACCGGCGGGCTGACGGTCAACAACACCGGCATCGTCACCCTGGGCGCCGCGAACCTGTTCAGCGGTGGCGTCAACCTCAATGCCGGCGGCCTGGTGCTGGGCAATGCCGGCGCGCTCGGCAGCGGCAGCCTGACCGTCGGTGGCAGCGCCTCGCTGGATACGACGGCCGGCTTCAACCTGGCCAACAACCTGGTGATCAATGGTGGCGGCGCGCTGAACCTGCTGGGCAGCAATGCGTTGTCATTGAACGGCTCGATCTCCGGTGCCGGCAATCTGACCAAGAACGGTGCAGGCACTCTGACCTTGAACGGCGCCAATTCGCTGACCGGCAATTTCAACCTGGCCGGAGGCGCGTTGGCACTGGGCGCGGGCGGCTCCCTGTCGCCCACCGGCGCGATCACGGTCGGCGTCGGCACCAGCCTTGACCTGTCTGCAGCGGGCAACCAGACCATCGGCTCGCTGGCTGGGCTCGGCGGCTCGGTCAACCTCGGCAGCCGCACGCTCACGCTCGGCGGGCTGGGCAATACCAGCTACAGCGGCACCTTCGCCGCAGGCACGGGTGGCCTGGTCAAGCTCGGCTCCGGCGTGCAGACCCTGTCAGGCGTCAACAACCTCAGTGGCGGCGTGGCGCTCAACGCCGGTGGCCTGTTGCTGGGCAACGCGGCTGCGCTGGGCAGCGGTGCGCTCAGCGTCGGCGGCAACGTGACGCTGGATGGCACCACGGGCGCGCTTGCGCTCGCCAACACGGTCAATCTGGGGGCGGGCAGCATCCTCAACCTGACCGGCAACCAGGCGCTGACGTTCAACGGCGTGATCGGTGGGACCGGCAGCCTGGTCAAGAATGGTGCCACCACCCTGACCCTCAACAACGCCAACACCTTCAGTGGTGGGCTGTCACTTGCTGCCGGTGGCCTGGTGCTCGGCAATGCCGGTGCGCTCGGAACCGGCGCACTGAACGTCGGCGGTGCGGTGACGCTGGATGCAGGCTCTGCGCTGAGCGTGGGCAATGGCATCAACCTTGGCGTGGGCGGGCTGCTGAATGTGCTGGGCAGCAATGCGCTGACCCTGGGCGGTTCCATCGGTGGTACCGGCAGCCTGGTCAAGAACGGAGCGGCCACGCTGACGCTGGGTGGTGCGAATACCTTCACCGGTGGCCTGGCGATCAACGCGGGCAAGGTGGCGGTGGGCAGCGGCGGAAGCCTGGCCGCCGGCGGTGCGGTCAGCCTGGCCGGTGCCGGCGCGGACCTGGATATCTCGGCCGGAGGCAACCAGACCATCGGTGCGTTGTCCGGCATTGCCGGCAGCACCGTGACCCTGGGCGGCAGCACGCTCACCTTCGGTGATGCCACCAACCAGACGTTCGCCGGGGTGATCGGTGGCACCGGCGGCCTGGTCAAGCAGGGAACCGGCACGCAGACGCTGAGCGGCGTCAATACGTTCAGTGGTGGCCTGAACCTGGCCGCGGGCGGCCTGCTGCTGGGCAACAACAGTGCAATCGGCAGTGGCGCGTTGACCGTCAGCGGAAACGGTACGCTCGATGGCTCGGCCGCACTGAACCTCGGCAACGCCATCAACCTGGGTGCGGCGCTGACCTTGCCGGGCAGCCAGAACCTCACGTTGGGCGGCAATATCACCGGCACCGGCAGCCTGACCAAGAACGGTGCCTCGCTGCTGACCTTGAATGGCACCAACACCTTCAGCGGTGGCCTGACGCTCAACGCTGGCAGCCTGCTGCTCGGCAACAGTGGCGCACTTGGCAGTGGCGTGTTGAATGTGGGAGGCAGCGCGTCGCTGGACGGCAGCGCGGCGCTGAACCTGGCCAACAACGTGACCCTCGGCAGCGGGGCGGTGTTGTCACTGCCGGGTTCGCAGGCGATCACGCTCGGCGGGGTGGTTTCCGGTGCGGGCGGCCTGGTCAAGAACGGCGCCAGCACGCTCACGCTCAATGGTGCCAATGCATTCACGGGTGGCCTGGTGCTCAATGGCGGTGGCCTGATGCTGGGCAATGCCGGCGCGCTTGGAACCGGACTTCTTGCAGTCGGTGCAAACGCCACACTCGACAGCTCGGTGGCCTTGAACCTGGCCAATGCAATCGATCTCGATGCCGGCGCGCAGTTGAGCCTGATCAGCAACCAGAACACTGCCCTGGGCGGCCTGATCACGGGCACCGGCGGCCTGATCAAGACCGGAACCGGCGTGCTCTCGTTGAACAACAGCAATCTCTTCAGCGGTGGCCTTGCGTTGAATGCAGGTGGCCTGTCGGTCGGCGCCAACGGCGCGCTCGGCACGGGAGCGTTGAACATCGGCGGCAACGTTTCGCTGGATGCCGGCGCTGCGGTGACGTTGGCCAATGCAGTGAACCTGGGCGCCAACACGCTGACCCTGCCGGGCAGCAACAACCTGACACTGACCGGTGTGGTGGGCGGCACCGGTGGCCTGATCAAGAACGGTGCCTCGACGCTGACGCTGTCCGGAGCCAACACCTTCGTGGGCGGAGCCACGGTCAACGCCGGTACGCTCGCACTCGGAGCCGGCGGCAGCCTCGCCGCAGGCGGCGCCGTGGATCTTGCCGGTGCGGGTGCAACCCTGGATATCTCCGCGGCGGGCGCCAACCAGACCATCGGCGCGTTGAACGGCGTGGCCGGCAGCCAGGTTGCGCTGGGTACGCAGTCACTCACCTTCGGCGGCGCCAGCAATGGCAGCTTTGCCGGCGTCATCGATGGCAGCGGCGGACTGGTCAAGACCGGCACCGGCGTGCAGACGCTGTCCGGCGCGAATACCTTCGGCGGCGGTGTCGCACTGAATGCCGGTGGCCTGGTTCTTGGCAACGCGGGGGCGCTGGGAGCCGGGGCGCTGGCGATTGGAGGCACCACCACGCTGGACAACACGGTGGCGGTGAACCTGGCCAATGCAGTGAACTTCGGCAACGGCACGCAGCTGACGCTGGGCGGCAGCAATGACGTCACTCTGGGCGGCGTCGTGGCGGGCAACGGCAGCCTGGTCAAGAACGGCGCCGGCCTGCTTACCCTCAACAACACCAATACCTTCGGCGGTGGCCTGACCTTGAACGGTGGTGGGCTGGTGGTCGGCGCCAACGGCGCACTGGGCGGTGGCGCTCTGGCGGTGAATGCCAGCACCACGCTGGATGCAGGTGCCGGCGTCAGCCTGGGCAATGCGATCAACCTGGCCTCGGGTGTTGCGCTGACCCTGCCGGGCAGCAACACGCTGACATTGTCGGGGGTGATCGATGGCAACGGCAGCCTGGTCAAGAACGGTGCCACCACGCTGACGCTGTCCGCTGCCAACACCTATACCGGCGGTACCACCATCAATGACGGCACGCTGGCACTGGGCCTGGGCGGCAGCCTTGCCGCGGCGGGGGATGTCACCCTGGGCAACGCCGGTGCCGCTTTCGATATCTCCGGTGCGGGCGGCAGCCAGACCATCGGCGCGCTCAATGGCGTGGGTGGAACCACGCTGGCGCTGGGGGGCAATTCGTTGACCTTCGGCACCGCCAGCAACGCCGCCTTCGGTGGCGTGATCAGTGGCAGCGGCGGCCTGGTGAAGGTGGGTGCAGGCGTACAGACCCTGTCCGGCGCCAACACCTTCGGTGGTGGCGTGACACTCAATGCCGGCGGCCTGGTGCTGGGCAACGACGCCGCGCTGGGTACCGGTACGCTCACTGTCGGCGGTGCGTCGACGCTGGACACCACCGGGCTGGCCACGCTGGCCAACAACATCGCGCTCAATGCCGGGCTGACCGTGCTCGGTACCAACGCATTGACCCTCAATGGCGTTCTGTCCGGTGCGGGCAGCCTGACCAAGGAGGGCGGCGCGACGCTGACCTTGAACGGCGCCAACACCTACACCGGTGGCACCAACATCAACGCCGGTACGCTGGCGCTGGGTGCCAATGCCAGCCTGTCGGCAACCGGCACGGTCAACCTCGCCACCGGCGCCACGCTGGACCTCTCTGCGGGCAACGGCACGCAGCAGTTCGGCACCCTGATCGGCAACGGCACGATCAACCTCGGCGCCAATGCGATCGAGGTGGGTGGGGCGACCAATGGCACCTTCAGCGGTTCGATCACCGGTACCGGTGGCCTGACCAAGGTCGGTGCCGGCACTGAAACCCTGACCGGAACCAACACCTACACCGGCGGCACGCTGATCAATGCCGGTACGCTGGCGATCGGCCCGGGTGGCAGCCTGGCGGCAACCGGTGCGGTGACGCTTGCTGCACCGGGGACCGGCTTCGACATCTCGACATCCGGCGCCGACCAGACCATTGGTTCGCTGGCCGGGGTAGCGGGCTCCAGCGTGAGCCTGGGCGCGCAGTCGCTGATTCTCGGCGGGGTGGCCAACAGCGTGTTCGACGGTGCGATTTCAGGCACCGGCGGCCTGGTCAAGAACGGAGCTGGCGTCCTGAGCCTGGGCGGCACCAATCTGTTCAGTGGTGGCATTGCACT
Source organism: Stenotrophomonas sp. GD04024 (assembly GCF_029837545.1). NCBI lineage: Bacteria > Pseudomonadati > Pseudomonadota > Gammaproteobacteria > Lysobacterales > Lysobacteraceae > Stenotrophomonas > Stenotrophomonas sp. GD04024. The sequence goes on from NZ_JAOEDV010000010.1 coordinate 66,954, forward strand.
CAATGGCGGCGGCCTGGTGGTCGGCAACAACGCTGCGCTCGGCAGCGGCGCGCTGACCGTGGGCGGCAACGCGACGCTGGATGCATCGACAGGCGTCAACCTGGCCAACAACATCGGGATCGCAGCGGGTGTCAATCTGGATCTGCTGGGCAGCAACGCGCTGACGCTGGGCGGTGTGATTTCCGGTAGCGGCGGCCTGATCAAGAACGGTGCGGCGACCGTGACCCTGACCGGTGCGAATACCTACACCGGAGGCACCACCATCAACAGCGGCACGCTGGCCATCGGTGCTGGTGGCAGCCTGGCGTCGACCGGTGCGGTGAACCTGGCAGGTACCGGTACCCTGGATATCTCTGCGGGCAACCAGACCATCGGTTCGCTGGCCGGCGTGGCAGGCAGCACGGTGGCACTCGGTGGCAGCACGCTGAGCCTGGGCGGCACTGTGGACAGCACCTTCAACGGCGCGATCAGCGGCAACGGTGGCCTGATCAAGAACGGTGCAGGCGTGCAGACGCTCAATGGCGCGAGCACCTTCAATGGTGGCGTAACGCTCAATGCCGGTGGCCTGGTGCTCGGCAACGACGCTGCGCTGGGCACCGGCGCGGTAACGGTGGGTGGCAGTGCCACGCTCGATTCGAACACCGCAGTGACGCTGGCCAACAACTTCATCCTCAACAGCGGGCTGACCGTACTGGGCAGCAACAACCTCACCTTCAACGGCAACCTGAGTGGCGCCGGCTCGCTGACCAAGGAGGGCGCCGCGACGCTGACCTTGAACGGCACCAACAGCTACACCGGAGGCACCTTCATCAATGCCGGTACGCTGGCGTTGGGCGCAGGCGCGAGCCTGCATGCCGGTGGCATCGTCAACCTGGCCTCGGGCGCGACCTTCGATCTGTCGGCCGGCAACGGCACGCAGACCTTCGGCACCCTGATCGGCAACGGCACGGTGAACCTGGGCGCCAATACGCTGACGATCGGTGATGCCAGCAACGGCACGTTCAGCGGTTCGATCGGCGGCACAGGCGGCCTGGTCAAGGAAGGCAGCGGCACCGAGACCCTGACCGGCACCAACACCTTCACCGGTGGCACCACCATCAATGCCGGCACGCTGGCGATCGGCGCGGGCGGAAGCCTGGCCGCGACCGGCGCGGTGACCCTGGCCAATGCCGGTACCGCCTTCGACATCAGTGCAGGGGGCGCGCAGTCCATCGGCTCGCTGGCCGGCGTGGCCGGCAGCACGGTGTCGCTGGGTGGCAGCACGCTGACCCTCGGTGGCGTGGGCAACACCACGTTCGCTGGTGACATCACCGGTACCGGCGGCCTGGTCAAGAACGGTGCCGGCGTGCAGACCTTGAGCGGCAACAATACCTTCAGCGGTGGCGTGGCGCTCAACGCCGGTGGCCTTGCCCTGGGCAACAACAACGCGCTGGGAACCGGCACGCTGACGGTGGGCGGAAACACCACGCTGGACGGTACCACGGCATTGACCCTGGCCAATGGCATACAGCTGGCCAGCGGCACGCTGACCTTGCCTGGCAGCAACGCGCTGACCTTGAATGGTGCGATCGGCGGTGCCGGCGGCCTGCTCAAGGATGGTGCCTCGACGGTCACCCTGGGCGGTGCCAGCACCTATACCGGCACCACCACCATCAACAGCGGAACGCTGGCGGTGGCGGCCGGTGGCAGCCTGTCCGGTGCCAGTACGGTCAACCTGGCCGGTACCGGGACACTGGATATCAGCGCCGGCGGCAACCAGAGCGTCGGTGGCCTGGCCGGCGTGACCGGGTCCAGCGTGCTGCTGGGTGGCGCAACCCTGAGCACCGGCGGCAACAACGGCAACACCACGTTCGGCGGTGTGCTCAGTGGCACCGGCGGCCTGGTGCAGGGCGGTACCGGCACGCTTACCCTGACCGGCAGCAATACCTACACCGGTGGCACCACCATCAATGGCGGCAGCACGCTGCAGATCGGCAATGGCGGCACCACCGGGTCGGTACTGGGCGACATCACCAACAATGGCAGCCTGGTCTACAACCTCGGCACCACCGCAACCGTGGGTGGCGTGGTCAGCGGCAGCGGCGGCCTGACCCAGGCCGGCAGCGGCACGCTGGTGCTGACCGGCAACAACACCTACACCGGCGGCACCACCATCAATGCGGGCGGCACGTTGCAGGTCGGCAATGGCGGTGCGACCGGCGCGATCGTCGGTGACATCAGCAACAACGGCGCACTGGTATCCAACGTCGCCGGCAACACCACGCTGGGCGGCACCATCAGTGGCAGTGGCGGCCTGACCCAGGCCGGCAGCGGCACGCTGACCCTGACCGGCAACAACACCTACACCGGCGGTACCACCATCAATACCGGTGGCACGCTGCAGGTGGGCAACGGCGGTGCGACCGGTGCGATCACCGGCAACGTCGCCAACAACGGCAGCCTGGTGTTCGACGTGGCGGGCAACACCACCGTCGGCGGTGCGATCAGTGGCAGTGGCGGCCTGACCCAGGCCGGCAGTGGCGTGCTGACCCTGGTCGGCAACAACACCTACAGCGGCGGCACCACCATCAATGCGGGCGGTACGCTGCAGGTCGGCAACGGCGGTGCCAGCGGTGCGATCACCGGTGATATCACCAACAATGGCGCACTGATCTCCAACGTTGCAGGCAACACCCTGCTGGGCGGCACTATCAGCGGCAGCGGTGGCCTGACCCAGGCGGGCAGCGGCACGCTGGTACTGACCGGTACCAATACCTACACCGGCGGCACCACCATCAATACCGGTGGCACGCTGCAGCTGGGTAACGGCGGAGCAACGGGTTCCATCGTCGGTGACATCACCAACAATGGCTCGCTGGTGTCCGGCGTGGCCGGCAACACCACGCTGGGCGGAACCATCACTGGCAGCGGTGGCCTGACCCAGGCGGGCAGCGGCACGCTGACCCTGACCGGCAACAACACCTATACCGGCCCGACCACCATCAACGCCGGTGGCACGCTGCAGGTGGGCAATGGCGGCGCCACCGGAGCGATCGGCGGCAGCGTCACCAACAACGGCAGCCTGGTGTTCAACGTGGGTGGAAACACCACCGTCGGCGGTGCCATCAGCGGCAGCGGCGGCCTGACCCAGGCCGGCAGCGGCACGGTGACCCTGACCGGCAACAACAGCTATACCGGCGGGACCACGATCAACGCGGGCGGCACGCTGCAGGTTGGCAACGGAGGCGCTAGCGGCGCGATCACCGGCAACGTCACCAACAATGGCAGCCTGGTACTCAACGTCGGCGGCAACACCACCGTCGGCGGCACCATCAGCGGCAGCGGCGGCCTGACCCAGGCCGGCAGCGGCACCGTCACCCTCACCGGCAACAACACCTATACCGGTGGCACCACCATCAATGCCGGTGGCACCGTGCAGGTTGGCAATGGCGGCGCCAGTGGTTCGATCACCGGCAACATCACCAACAACGGCGGCCTGGTCATCAACACGGGGGGCACCACGACACTGGGTGGCAGCATCAGTGGCGGTGGCAGCATCGTGCAGGCCGGCCCGGGCGGCCTGAACCTTGGTGGCAACAGCGGCGGCTTCAGCGGCACCGGCCAGGTCACCGGCGGGGGCCTCAATGTCACCGGCACCATCGGTGGCCAGTGGACCATCGGCAGCGGCACCGGACTGTCCGGCACCGGCACCATCGGCGGTACCGGTGGCGGCGTGACGGTATCCAGCGGCGGCGTGCTGTCGCCGGGCAATGGCCCCGGCAACGGCAGTGGCACCGGCAATGGCGTCGGTACCATCACCATCGGTGGCAACCTGACCCTGTCGCCGGGCAGTACGCTGGGTATCGATCTGGGCGCCACCGGCAGCGACACGGTGCAGGTGGGAGGCAGCGCCAATGTGGGCGGCAGCACCGTGAAGGTGAATACCCTTTCGCCGAGCACCAGCTACCAGCAGGGCCAGCAGTACACGGTGGTCAATGCGGGCGGCGGCGTCAGCGGCCAGTTCGCCGCGGCGACCACGCCGTCGGCCTTCCTGACCATCACCCCGGTCTACACCGCGAACACCGCGAACCTGAAGATCGATGTGGCGCAGACCGCAGCGTTCACCACCGTGGCAAAGACGCGCAACCAGTACAACACGGCTGCGGCGCTGGACAGCCTGCCGCAGAGCGGTCCGGCGCTGGGCCTGTACAACACGCTGTTGATGTACGACGCCGGCACTGCGCGCAGCGCATTCGACCAGCTGTCCGGCGAAGTGCATGCGGCCAGCCGTGCGGTGCTGCTGTATGACAACTACCTGGAAGAGGGCATCCGCCAGCGCCTGGGCAGCGAGTTGCCCACCGTGCGAGGTGAGCGCGCTTCGGCGTGGCTGGCCGGCAGCGGCAAGGTGTTCAAGCAGGATGGCGATGGCAACGGCGACGAGATCCGTTCCAACCGCAATGCGGTGATGGCCGGCGTGGACTGGCAGCTGGGTGAGCACGTGGTGCTGGGCGCGGCCGCAGGCAGCGAGCGACTGGATACACGCCTGTACGATCGCAACTCGCGGGCCCGCCTGCGCGGTACCACCTTCGGCCTGTACGCACAGGGCGAGTGGAACAACGGCTTCGCGGTGGGCGGCAGCGTGTCGCGCGGTGATTACCGCACGCGCACCACCCGTGAGGTGCCGTTGCTGGGCCAGACCCTGCACAGCCGCCAGGATTCGGATGTGACCATCGCCCAGGTGGAGGGCAGCTGGACCTGGACCCACGGCAGGACCCAACTGCAGCCGTACGTGCAGTTCACCAAGCACTGGGTCGACAGCGATCGTGCGACGGAGCAGGGCGGCAGCGCTGCGCTGGTGCTGGAAGGCGGCAAGGACACGCTCAATGTCAGCACGGTGGGCGTGCGGGGCCGCTGGGACGTGGGCAGCGGCGAGCGTTTCCCGGCACAGCTGACCGTCGGCCTGGGGTGGCAGCACGCCTCCGGTGACACCGACGTGGCCAGCCGCAACCGCTTCGCGGTGGGTGGCGATGCCTTCGACGTCTACAGCGCGGTGATGGCGCGCAATGCGCTGGTCAGCCAGGTCGGCGTGGCGGTCGGGTTGGGCCGCAATAGCCAGCTGTCGATGTTCGTGCAGGGCCAGCATGGCGATGGCCGCCGCGATGTCGGCGGGCAGATCAACCTGCGCGTGGGCTTCTGAGGGGAGTAGGCCGGCAATGGATCCACGCACGCCGTGGATCCGGGGCGGGGCGGAGGGCTATACCCTCCGCTCCATCTCCACGGCGTCGATCCCGGCGCCGTGGCCATCGGGCACCACCCGTGTCACGTAGAAGCCGAGGCCGGCATAGAATCCTTGCGTATGCTGGCTGGTGCTGAGCGTGATGTGCGTGATCGACGAGTCCGCTTCGGCCTGGCGCAGGCGTGCCAGCGTCAGTTCGCGGCCGATGCCCTGCCGGTGCAGCGCGCGCTGGACCATGCCCCAGCAGAAGCCGGCGCTGCCATCGCCACGGCGTGTGATGCCGCCGCAGGCGATGACGCTGCTGTCGCGCTCGATGACCTGGAAGGCAAAGTCCACCGCCTGCACGAGCAGGAAGCGTTCGAAATCGCTGCGCTCTTCGGCGGCGAAGAACGTGGGCACGTTGCTGTCGAAGATCGACAGGCAGGCGCTGGCATCCGTGGGGCGGTAGAGCCGGAGTTTCATGCGCCCACGATAGACGATCAGCAGTATCAGAAGATCCACGCCACGCGCGGATACAGGGGTGACACGCCATGCGTGTCTCCCCTCAGGCCGAAATGCCCGCCAGTACCGCGTACATCACCACGAAGGTCACCAGGAACAGGTACACGCCGCCGATGGCGAGGTAGCGCAGTACGGTGAACGCCTTGTTGCCGCCATACACGCGCTGCTGCATCCACAGCAGGTACACCGGAACCGCCAGCCACAGCAGGGCATACAACCATTGGCTGAGCGTGGCGATCGCCGGTGAAGCGAAGGCGTTGCCGATGCCAGCAACGATGAACGTTGCCAGCAGCACCATCATCAGCCAGCAGTGGCTGTAGAGGGCGACCACCAGGTGCTCGAGATAGCCCATCGGTCGACGGAGGTAGGCGATGCGCAGCACCAGTGCGAACACCGGCATCAGGAAGAACAGGGCGCCCGGCAGTGCGGTGAGGATCGCCTGCATGTAGAGATCAGCCTTGCCGCCCATGCGCTTGATGTTGGTGTTGCCGTTCTGCAGGCGCTTGTTGAGCCATCGGTTGGCGAACTGCGGCCAACCGTCGAGGACGATGGGATTGCTGTCCGCATCCCACGGTTTGCCGTTGACGGTGTGATCGAAGAAGGTGCCGTATCCGCCGGTGGTGGTTTCAGCAGGGGCGACGGTGCGGGTGCCCTCGAGCTCTGCCTTGCGCTGTGCGGCGGCGGCGTTCACTGCTGCTCTCGCCATGGTGAAGCCGGCGTTGCCGGTGGCGGGGGAACTGGCCTGCTGCTGGTCGATCAGCGCCAGCTGTTGTGCGCGTGCGGCTTCGACCTGTTCCACGGTGGTGGCCTTGGCGTACACCGAGTCGCGTCCGCCGCCCACACCGAAATCGTCGACGTGTACGAACAGCTTGCCGACGAAGAAGGTGAACAGCGTGAGGATGACGAACAGCCGCAGTGGCTGTACGTATCCCACCCGGCGGCCCTTGAGGTAGTTCAGCGCGATGCGGCCGGGCACCCAGAGGTCGCGCAGCGTGCGGAAGATGCGCCCGTCCAGGTGCCAGAAGGATTCGAACACCTCCTCGATGGCGTGGCCGACATGCTTGAGCGGGTTGTGCGCCGATTGCCCGCAGCGATGGCAGTAATGGCCATGCAGGGCGGTGTCGCAGTTCTCGCAGGCGGCGTGAGCGTGGTCGGTCGAGCTCATGGGCGATGGGCGGCATTGGATGAAGGCGCCTACGATAGCGAATTTTCAGGTTTCGTTCAGTTTTGTTTGAGGCTGCCAAATCAATGTGCGGAAGCGATCAAGCGCATCCACAAATGGCGTGGATCTACTGATGGGTGGAGTGAGAGGATATCCACGCATCGGGACAGCCGTGGCGGGTATCGCCGTGCCTCCGCCGGTGCATGTCACGCATCTGGAGGAACAAGCCCCTCTGTTGAGGGGCTGCCCCGACAGGGGCGGGGAGAGGCAGGCAAAGGGAGGGGCCCAAAGGTTGCGCAGCAACGTTTGGGGCGAAGCGCGCGCAGCGCACTTCGCATCCCGCGCCAGATAACTGAAAAGGGCTGCCCTTTCGGGCAGCCCTTTTCAGTTATCTGGCGGAGAGAGGGACTGCTCGGGCGATGCCCAACGGGGCCCAGCCGATCTCAACCTTTGAAAATTCTAGCACGCGGTTCAGCAACTTAGCTACAGCTGCGTACCAATCGACCCCAACGACACCTAAAGGAAGCAAACATCAAATGGCATACTCGATGGCATACCGGAAACAGGGGGGCCGAGGAAGGACATGGGATTGATCACGGATGCAAAGGCTCGCAGCCTGAGCCCTGGCGGTCAGGCTGTCCCGCACGGAGGCATAACTGGCCTGACGCTGCATCCGTCGCCCTCACAGAAGGGGCAGGGTAAGTGGGTGCTGCGCTACGTCAGTCCTGCCACGGGCAAGCGACGCAACGCCGGCTTGGGTGCCTACCCCGAAGTTGGGATTGCTCTGGTGGGTAAACTGGCGCGAGAAATGCGCGAGCAGATCGCGAGTGGGCAGGATCCGTTGGAGGTTAAGGCGGCTGACCACGCTAAGCCGAAGACACCGACCTTTCAGGAAGCAGCGGAGCTACTCCACGCGGAACTAAAGCCCGGGTGGAAGAATCCCAAGCACGCACAGCAGTGGCTTAATACGCTGACTGAGTACGCGTTTCCACGGATTGGCTCCCTTCCCATCGACCAGTTGCAACCGCGGCACGTTGCGGATGTCCTCCGCCCCATCTGGCTCGACAAGGCAGAGACGGCAAGTCGCGTGAAGCAACGGCTACACGCGGTAATGGCGTGGGGTTGGGCGCACGGATTTAACCAAGCCAACCCGGTCGATGTCGTAACACATCTGCTTCCGCTGCAGCCGGGAAAGTCTGTCCGGCAGGAGCATCAGCCAGCAATGCCCTGGGCGAAGCTTCCATCGTTCGTGAAAGCAGAACTTGCAGGAGCTGGCGAGTACGAAGTCACGCGAAATGCTTTGCTGTTCCTGATCCTGAATGCCAGTCGTTCCGGCGAGGTGCGCGGGATGACGTGGGCGGAAGTGAACCTTCGCGCGAAGCTGTGGACGATTCCTGCTGCTCGCATGAAGGCCAAACAGCCTCATCGAGTGCCATTGTCGGAACAGTCCGTCAAGCTGCTCAGGCGCCAGGAAGGCCATCACGACGAACTTGTCTTTCCCTCTGTGCAGGCTCGTTCGGTCATGTCGGACATGACGCTCACAGCCTTGTTGCGGAGAGCGAACGCACCGAGCGACACGCCTGGGCGTATTGCGACCGCCCACGGCTTCCGCTCGAGCTTCCGCGACTGGTGCAGCGAGCAAGGCTATGCCCGTGACCTGGCAGAGCGGGCGTTGGCGCATACGGTCAAGGACAAGGTCGAGGCCGCCTACCACCGCACAGATCTCTTGGAGCAACGTCGTCCGATGATGCAGGCCTGGGCCGACTTTGTTCACCCACCTGCAAAGAAGCCCAAGAAGGATGCCTCGCCGCATGACGCCTGAATCGCCAGCCATTCGAGTCCGGCCCTTAGCCAGCATGCTTGACGGGAACGACCCTGTTGAGTTCGTTCACAGGCTCCTTGAGGCTGGATACGACAGGTTCTACGTCAAGGTCCCGAAGGGATTTCGGGTCAGCCTTCTCTCCATTGACCCCTTTCCTCCTGGGTACCAGCTTCTGTGGCCCCAGAAGTCAACCCAAGGTCCCGTGCGGGCTGATGGCAATCAGGCCCAGATACGGTATTTGCAGCTCGATACATCGCAGTTGCGTGACGTTCTCGAATATCCCCCCATCGCATTGCACCAATTCAGTGCGGGAGGTCTGGAATCCGCGTTGACGCACGATGGCATTCCCTCAATCGATTTCAAGTATCGAAAGGGTTTGCTGGGTTTCCTCTTGCCCACCGAGCGGGCCATCGCCGACAAGGTGCCAACCGAGTTTGATGCCAGCTCGGGTGCTCCTGTGGTCGTGAAGACGTTGAATCGCATCAGAAGCCAGTATTCGTACATTCTTCACGGGGTCAGTTTCAAGGATGTTTTCGTTGAGGCGCCCGCACTTAGTGACGCCTTGGAAAGCACGCCGACTGCTAAGGATGTGCTTGTGCCAGCCTGTGGAGATGCGCCGGATGACCCCTATGGGCTGAAAGATTCGTCGTCATTGGTATACGAGATCCTCCGCAAAGCCTATCGAAATCGAGGGAGGGCGCGCAGTGAGATCGATGCGCCATCGCTTGCGGCAGAATTTCGAGAGTTGAATGCCGGCTACAAGAAGAATCCCAAGCCTTTCAACGACGGTCGGCATGAGTTCGCGGCGACGCTCGCCAACCCCGGCTACAACTATTCGTCCGAGGGCCTTGGGGAGATTGATCTTCCCGAAGAGGCCGTAGAGGTTCCGGCGGATACATTCCTCGATCAGGATTTCATCAATCACAAGCTCAGAAAACTCCTATATGCCGCCTGCCGTTGGAGTGGTGCTAAGGAACCAGGACTCGGCGGCGATCGGGAAAAATTGGTGGATCTCTTGGTTGGTCTTGGCTTCTTTGACCGGGAAGACAGTGATCAGGTGCAGTCGTTGGTTTACTTCATCACCGGTGAAAAGTACCGGCGCAACAAGCACAAGAGCGACTTTAGGCACATCCGCAGCGATCGAGGGTGACGCCAAGCCGGGGATGGGTAACGCGCACACCCGGTCATTTTCCATTTCGCCAAGACTTTGGGAGACGCGTGTGTGCCAGCAAGGGGATGAACAATCATGAGCACGCTGGCCGACCAGCTGAAGACATTGGGCTTACAGCCGACCGAGCGAGAGGTTGTGGACACTAGGAAGACCAATTCCAAGACCGGTGGTCGGCCGCTAGGATCTGGTAAGAAGCCACAATCTGATGAGGGAATGCTCTTCTTGAAGCTGCCACGCTTCGGAACTGTGGCCAGGCTCGACGAAGAACGGGGCTTCGGCTTCATCTCTGGTGGCGCGCGCGAGGACGTGTTCTTCCACTTCAGGGGATATCCGGGCCGGCTACCTGACGGAAGAAAGCTTCCCCCTGTGGGATCGCAGGTGCTTTTCATTACGGGCAGCGACCCACGGCGTCCACACGAGCCCAAGAAGGGTGCAGTCTTGTGGGCGCCCGTCGAAATCTCTTCAGCTTCGCTAGGGAATGCGCCCACGGATCAGACATCTGTGGACGCTTTGCGGCGCAAGCGCCTAGGTGAGTTGCCGCGGGATGCGCTGTGGGGCCTGTTTGAAACAGCGTGGTACGCGAAGCCGTGGGGTGGAAATGCGCCGGCACCCACCGACCTGGAAGACGAGGTACTGGGACAGGTCGTCTGCGAACGTCTGGCCGAGATGTCGCCGGCTGATCTGGAAGCACATCAGGTCAGTAGCCGGCTGGCGAAGTCGCACTACCAGTTTGCTGCCTGCCTGTCGCCAGGCAGCCCGGCTTGCGCGTTCACGCGGATGCTGGAAGTGTTCGAGCCAGCACAGCTGGCCGTGCTGGGGACACCAGACCCCTCGTGGATTCAACGCCAGAGGCTTTCTCCGGACGCCCGCTCCCGCCTCCTTGAATGGCACCTGCTCAGCCGGGCCTTGTCGAAACCGCGTGGCAACTGGGAGTCCTGTTTCCCAGGAGCCGAGGCATCCGAGGTCGAGCTGGCAACGCGTTTCCTGGCCTACGACATCCCGCGGGATGCGTTCATCGATGCTTGGCTGGACAGGATCGTGCGTAACGGATTGCTGTCCGAAGTACAGGCTGAAGCGTGGGCGGACCGTAATCTCGATCTATCGGTTTCGCTGTTTCATCGACTTCCAGCCGCGCGCCAGGTTTCTCTGGTGTCAGGGTGGCGGAAGAATCCGGCAGGGCTGGACAAGCAACTCCAACAGGAACCATCACGTGCAAGGACGCTGCTTACCGCTGCGTCACTGGCGTTTGACCTGGAAACCGACGGTAAGCGCATCTGGGAAATCGGCTGCGCACGCAACGGACAGGCCAGCCTTCTTCACGATGAGCGTAGCGGGACCGACCTGGATGTGGCCATGGCCGACCTGGGGCAGCGAGTCCACGCTGCGCCATTGGTGGTAGGTCACAATGCCCTGGCATGGGACTGGCCGATTGTTGCCCGCTACATCGCGCCGACTTCGGTGCCATTGATCTGGGACACGTTGCTCATCGGGTACCTTCTGGAGCCGCAGGCGGCGTCGCACGCGCTCGGTGGGCGGCATCATGCGGACCGGGATGCACTTGACACTTTGCAGCGGTTCAAGCGACAGCTAGAGGGCCTGCCTGAAGATATTGCACGCAGGGTGTTGATCGGCGAGTTCACCGATTCTGCCCGACTGCTGGATGCGGTCATTGAGGCCCAGCGGGGCGTCCGCGATTTTGCCCGAGAGTTCCCGGGCTTCATGACCGCGGAGGGAAGCTCGCCTGCGAAGCTGGTCGTCGTGCCCGAGAGCAGGCTCGGGGAGATCGACTGGGTTCCGGGCGCGTCGGTGGTCTCGGCGGACCCCAGCGAAGGGCTGGCGGCCGAGTGGCGGGAAGTTGACGTTGCCTTGCTTAAGAAGGCCCTGCCGGCAGACGCCGCGTCCGACCCGGCTGCTCGGGTCCTGGTGGCTGTTGGGGAGCAGGCTGCCGCGCAGGGCATCGCGCTGCGGCGGAACATGATTCCGGTCTGGCTGCTTGAACGTGACGCCCGCCTGCGGTCGGCGGTCGACATGGCGTGCGTAGTGCCGAAGGCCGGTTCGGGCTGGCGTATCGCGTCGTTGCCCGCCAGCGTTGACTGGTGGGCCAGCAGGGATCCATCGTCCTGCGTGGTGACCGGGCTCAGCGATGATGTTCTCGTGCTCGATCGACGGAAGGTTGCGCAAAGCGATGTTGCGCAGATGCTGGGTGAAATGCCCGCAGCGCCATTCATGCGTATCGGTGAAACCGGATCTGCGTTGCGATGGTTGCTCGTCGACCGTGCCGCACACGTGCTCGACTCTCGAGGAGGTCTGGCTGCATTCACGACGCTCCCCGTCAGCGATGCGGCGATAGTTCGTGCCGAGGGCGCGCCGGTTCCGTCATGCCGTCCGAAGGTTGCAACGCGGCGCCATCACGTGTTGCATCCGCGGGCCGAGGACCAGGGCAGCTACTGGGCCGAGGTGCTTCGTACGTTCAAAGAAGTGGCGACGTTTGGAGCGGGAACCGTTCCGATTCTCCTGATTGCGAGTACCCAAAGCGAGGCGCTGCGTGATCTATTGACAGTTGGGCTGGCGGAGATCGGGCTTGGTGAGGTGAAACCGGAACACCGCAGCCAACGTGAACACATGCTTCGCGCCTCGAGTGGTGGCCTCGCGCTGGTCGACGTGGTCGACCAGTGGCCCGTCTGGCAATCGCTTGCCCAGTCGGCAGGCGTGGTGCTGCAACCTGTGGTCGAGGCACTGCCGATCGAGGAGTGGCATGCCTGTGCGGAGACGCGCATTGCCGCGCAGGCAGGTTGTGATTCTGGGCAAAAGACCGAGAAGGCGGGCGGCGCCACCGTCGTTAGTGGCGCTGCTGTACTTGAGTCTGCGCCTGCCTTGTTGCGGGCCCGGTTGCATGGATGGATGGCCGATGTGGGGCTGTCAGCGTCGCAGCTCCCCACCATCCTTATTGATCCGCGCGTGGGCGACATGGCCAAGGGGCTGTCGAACTTGGCGGACTCGTTCCAGCTTGTGGAGACGCCATTCCTGGCTGAGCAGGCGCAACGGTTGGAGCTTGTGTTGTCGCCGTTCAAGCTGGTGCGAGAGGTGGCTCCTTCCGGCATCGAGGCTATGGAACGCTTCCTGGTGGCGAACTGGCAGCCTCGAAGCGGGGGCGGTGGGAATCGCGTCACCGGCTTCAAGCCGTCGCAGAAGATTGCGATGGAAGCCATCTGCGAACGCTCCGCTAATGTTCTCGTCTCGTTGCCGACGGGCGAGGGCAAGTCGGTGCTGTTTCAAGTTCCCGCGCTCTGCCGTGGCCTACGCAATAGACGGCTGACATTGGTCATCTCGCCGTTGAAGGCCTTGATGCGGGATCAGGTGGAGCGCCTGCGGGAGCAGGGTTTCTCCGAGTCAGTCGACTATCTGAGCGGTGATCGACCGCCCAGCGAGATCGCCGAAGTGATCCAGGGCGTACTCGATCATCGCATCGTGCTGCTGTATGTCGCGCCAGAGCGGACACGCAGCAGTGTTTTCCTCGATGTGCTTCACAAACGCATGCAAGCTGACAAAGGCTTGGAGCATGTAGTAGTGGATGAAACCCATTGCGTGAATCAGTGGGGATACGAGTTCAGGCCGGACTACTTTCATGCGCTGAATCTGTTGCTGCGCATGTGTCGTGCAATGGATTTGAGTGAGCCGACGCCTTTCCTGTTGCTGTCGGCAACGATCACCGCGTCCGACAGGGTCCGTTTGCAGGCCGTCATGTCCGGAGATTCCGGAGAGACGGGATCTCCACTGCCGCTCTTGGCAAGGCCGGACTCGTTCTCCAATCCATTGCGAACGCATATTGCCGTTGAGCCGCGTCGTGTGCGTGGCATGCTCAACGACCGGCGGAACTTTGACAAGGCACTGGCGGAGCGTCTGCCTCACATCGAAGAAGCCGTATCGGCGGCACGGCGCAACCGGGCGTCGACGGGTCAACGTAGTGCCGTCATAGTTTTTGTATCCAGCCGATACCACGCGGAGGTCGTGGCGCAGCGGCTTGCCCGGGCCACCAGCGGTCAGGTCGACTACTACCATGCGGGCTTGGATGCAGGCTCGCGGGAAGAGATCTACACGCGCTTTCTTGACGGTGACCTTGATGTCCTAGTGGCGACGAAGGCCTTCGGCATGGGCATGGATATTCCGGACATCCATTGGGTCGTGCACCTTGCACCGCCGGGATACATCGAGGACTACCTGCAGGAGGTTGGCCGGATCGGGCGCGGGGAGCGGGAGCGTAAGAATGCGCAGCTCGAAAAGCTTTCCGCCACGCTGCTATTCTCGGATCAGGACTTCGAGTCGATCCGGGGTTTGCGGGCGCGCAGCGCCCTATCCCTTCCAATCATCAGGGATCTCCACGAAAAGGTGTGCGAGCACGCATACCAGGTGGATGGCCAGCAGCTCGCGATCGTTCCTGCCGAGGGCTACGGCACGCCACAGAACCCCGTGGGGCAAAGTCCGGCCGCCAGACGCGCGGCCGCGACGCGAGTCAGAATGGGGCTGTACTGGCTCGAACGGGCCGAACGCGTCCGCCTGTGCGGTTCCGTCCCGGATCTGATTGAGGTGACTGCCTACCCGTCCTCGCTTGAGCGGATATCCCAGGAGGATGGTTTGGCTGCTGAAGTAGCCGGTTTGATTCTTAAAATTGGTTCGGTGGACACTTCGCTTGCAGGTGCATCCCTTGGAGGCGGCTCCGTTTTTGGCGCTTCTCCAACCCCGGCAGGACTTCTCGGCGGCACGATCGACGTGCTCGGACGGCTGTTTTCCAGCTTGTCCGACACGGTGGGCATGCTATTCGATGGCTCGGCAAGAACTCCGGCGCGGTCGCTTCCAAGCCCACGTCCCGCACACGCCGGGTTGTCGAGCGGTGAGGCCGCCACGGCAAAGACGGTGATTCTCAATCTCTCCCAGATCAAGCTGCGCAGCAGTGCGATCAAGTCGATGGGAGATGTGCTGGCAGTCCTAGGCGACCTCGAAAAGCGTGGGGCTGTATCGCTGAATCGCGAGATTGACGTTGTTCCGCGCAAGCTTGCATCTGAGCCATCCACCAAGATCAGCGAGCTCTTCCAGTACGTCGATGGCGGAGTAGCCGAACTCATACGCCGGCTCGCGAAGAACGGACGAATCGAGTTCAATCCGTTTGAGATGGTCGAGGACGTAGAGGGGCCGCGGGTCGGCGATGACAAGCGCCGGATGTATGAAAGATTGTTCATTAACGGCTTCAGAAGCCTTGCGCGTGCATCCGGAGTCAAGCTTCGCCAACTGGTTCGGGCCGACGATAAAGTCATCTGGGAGGCAGTGCTTCCGCGGGCGTCATGGTCCAAAGCAGATTCCAGACGGCAACGTTACCTGCAGGGGGCGAAGTCCCTGTTCGCGGTCGTCGTCAACCAGAGATCGATCCCGATTTCGAAGATTGTGGATCAGCTACGTGCCGGAAGCCATGACGGCCGTTTCCGCGAATCTGACTTGAACAAGGTGACGGGGCTTCTGTCGGCAATGAGCCTTGTCAGCATTTCGCCGGAGTTGGTTCCGCTGTCACATGTCGTAGCGGTGTCCGATGCCAATGGCAGGCTTGAGGATCAGTCGGATATCTGGGACGAGCTCAGGCAGGTCAATGAACTTGCAGAGGCACGAAATCTGGCAATGGAGGTGTTCGCAAACGTGAACACCGATGCCCATCCGGCCTTCATAGAAGGGTATTTCGATACCGCGGATGGGCCTGCGATCAGGCACTTCCTTGATTCGCAACTCGGTGAAATAGTCAGCGAGGATCCGGACGGTCCCTCCACCTTGCTCTTAGAGATGCAGGAAAAACTCCGAGCCACGAAAGCGGTTGAGTTCTTCGAGAGATTCAGGGTCTCGGAGGAATCGGCGCAATGGGAGGTGGTCAAGGCACCGTTCGACCAGCACATCATGGTCAACGCGGGTCCAGGGGCTGGCAAGACCTTTGTCCTTGTAGGAAGAATCGCGCACTTGATCCGGGAGCAGAACATCGATCCCTCGCAAATCATCGTGCTTGCGTTCAACCGCGCAGTCGTCTTTGAGATCAGGCGACGGATTCGCGAGCTATTCAAGTCGCTGGGCTATGCAGCCTACGCAGGGCGCCTGCGTGTCTCGACCTTCCACTCCTTGGCCATGCGGACCCTGGCGCGGGAGGGGGTTGAGATTACTAGAAACAATATGCAAACCCTGCTGTCAGATTTTGCCAGTCGGCTGTCGAAAGATCCTTTGTTCGCCCAGAGGGTAGCCGGCGGCGCACGTTGTGTCCTTGTGGATGAATTCCAGGACGTGACGGATGACGTGTATCAGGTCATCAAAAACCTCCACGCCGGCAGCGGGTCCCGGGCAGGGGTCATGGTGATTGGTGATGACGACCAGGACATCCTGCGCTGGCAGCGGAAGAATGATGGTAGTGCTCATCAGTTTTCCGAGAAGTATTTTGATAAGTTTGCGAGTGATTTCGGGAGAGGCAGTTTCCAGGAGTTTCTGCTGGGCGTGAATTTCCGATCTGGCGAGAGCATCGTCGAGCGCAGCCAGCTGATGATCTCAGGGTTCTTCGAGCGCACGAGCCGCTCCCGGCGCCTGAAGACATCCCGGTTGAGACCACGCATGGGAGCGCCGGAAGGGGCGTGCCAGGCCATCGAGTGGAGCGGCCGAACGTGGGGCGAGGCGGTAGAAAGCACCGCATCGTTGCTGACGGAGCTGGCCGGCCGCGAATGCGAGTCGACTGCCGTGCTCTGTCGTTCGAATGCTGAGGTCGCTGAAGCGCACAGGCTGTTGAGCCAGGGGCAGCCGAGACTGAGGGTGCAAGGGGGCGCCAATCTGCGCGTAGCCGATCTACGGCACGTGGCGATCTGGTTGGACCATCTTCGGGAGGCGGCTGCCAAAGGCGACGCCGCACTTTCAGAGGATTTGCGGCGAGAGATCTTCAACCGGACGGTGCAAGCTGGAGGTGTTCCGGAATACTCCAGGCCGGCTACGTCCGACGTCACGCTGGACGATCTGTGGGAGCTGTGCTGCCGCGAGCGTTCATTCCCCCATCTTTCCTCGCTCGTTCAGTTTGTCGATGAATTGAGAACCGATGAACTCGTGCGGTTGCTGGGGACGGTAGATGAAGCGTCAACGGCAGTAGTTTCGACACTGCACAAGGTGAAGGGGCTTGAGTTCGACAACGTAGTAATTCTGCCGTCGATGATTCAGTTCGGCGTTGCAGGGTGGGATCGACTGGGACCGGATCTCCAAGGCGATGCCGCGGAAGAGGCGCGGCTGCTGTATGTGGGAATGACCCGGGCCAAGAGGAATCTGACGTACTACCGCGGTGATCGCGAGCGGAGCTGGGGAAGGAAGGATCCTGTGCCGTATGACGGCCTGCGCACAGACGGCCAGGTGTTGATCGGTTCAATGGAGGATGTCTCGCTCGGTTGGGCCATGCAACGCAACGCATTCAACCCAACTCCGGATGAGTGTCAGCGCTATATCGAGACTGAAGTCGCGATAGGTGATCCAATCGTGC
Source organism: Stenotrophomonas sp. GD04024 (assembly GCF_029837545.1). Classification (NCBI taxonomy): domain Bacteria; kingdom Pseudomonadati; phylum Pseudomonadota; class Gammaproteobacteria; order Lysobacterales; family Lysobacteraceae; genus Stenotrophomonas; species Stenotrophomonas sp. GD04024. The sequence continues at coordinate 84,359 of NZ_JAOEDV010000010.1, forward strand.
TTGGCGGGCGGGGGGGCGGTGCGTTCAAGTCCTTCATGCATCGAGGGAGTTCAGGACAATTGACACAGGTCGGCTTTCTTGCGAAGCAACATGTAGTCGGCGGACCGAATGCTTCGCTGAAAGTCAGCGCGGTCCTGCGGTTCCGGCCGGACTCAATCGACGAGACGCTGGCAGACTGTGTTCGTGATCGTGGCTGGGGGTACGTTGTGCTTGTTTCGGGGCGCCTCCGCTGAGGTTCGCTAGATTCCTAGCAGCGTAACCACGGCTCCTGCGTGCTCCCCGGGGCGTGTCAAGAGAAAGGGCCGGCAAGCCGGCCCTTCGTCTGGAAGCAAGATTTGAGGTCACTTTTTCAGCAACTCTCGATCAATGGCTGATGTGTCCAGGCCGCTGCTCCTGGGCGCGCCACGGCCGCTGTGACCCTTCGGCATGATTCCCTTGCGCAGGTTGCGGATCCCCTTCTTGCTCGCGGTGTCGGCGTCCTCGTCGCCTGCCAGGGACTTCGGCGGGCTGGGTTTGAGCTGCGTGGTTTCCTTGCACAGGTACTCGATCGCCAGGCGCAAGCCGCGCAGCTTGTCAGTGTCCGTCGGATGGATCAGACCCAGGCAGTTGAAACGGTACTGGTCCGTCCGGGTGTAGCAGTTGAAATAGCTCGCCTTGGCCTTCTTGCCCGTCTCGCCGACATCCACCCCATCCTCGTACTCTCCATGGCCGCAGCGGCGGACCCAGTCCTCTCCGACCATGCGGGTCAGATTGGCCGCATCACGGTGCTTGTGCCCGTCCAGGACAATGAGGACGTGAAAGTGGATGCCACGATCGATCCCGTCCTCGCGCTTGCTGATGTAACCGAGGACGTCGGGAACGATTCGATTTTCGCGCAGAGCACGCAGGAACCTCGCGTAGTGGCCATCCGCTTCGCGAGTGTAGCCCCAGCCCTTGAACGCCGGGCGGAAGTAGAGATCAACCCGTAGGATCAGCAGCTGCGAACGACGCTGGAACTGGGCTGCCAGATACTCGCAGCAGCTGGCGATGTTCTTCTCTTCGTTGCGCTTGTAATTGTCGACTTCGTCCTTGTAGGCCTGGCTCCGACATGATGCGCGGATGGAAGCAGCCGCGTTCTCGAGAATCTCACGCGTTCGTGGATCAATCAGTACCGGATCGCCGTTACGGGTGTGAGCCCAGAGCTCAGGCGAACACTGGTCGACGACCTTCAGCATAACGGTCAGGGGAGGATTAAAGCGGTGGTGCTTGTAGTACTCCGCACTGTCTTGGTTGTAGCCCTTGCATACATTGAAGAATGCCTTGCCGATCTTGGTCAGCTGATACCACGGCTGCCCCCTTCGATCGTGCGTCACTTCAATCGGCTGATCATCGCTCCGGGCGATGGCATCGACGAGTTTCTCTGCTCGGAGCAGCCAGTAGATGAAGTTGTGCTCCTGCCCAACATAGGTGTGCCCGTAGCGTTGACTGGTCTTACGTACGAAGAGGTGGTGTTCCCGCTCTGCCGAGGGCACCAGGGTAGCCTTAGACTCGGGGGCGATGGAAAGGTTGGGCACCTGCTCCTTGAGCAGGTCACAGTCGAAGGCGATTGCCGGGGTGTACGAGGTGGTCTGACTGATCTCATTCATGTGAATTCTTCTCTGCTATGTGCTGATTGATTAACTAATAGAATAAAAACCGGAATTCGCACGAGCCCGATGGGGCCCGCTTCTCCCAGCTTTTGAAAACAAAAACCCCAGGCGCGCTGGGGTTTTTGTGCGCTGACTTGCTACGTCGACTTAGTGAGCTCGTTACATGCGGCGCGCGTCCTCCATGCGGCTTTCCAGCCACTCGTCGATGACGTATTCGATCCAGCCCTTGGCGGAACTGCGCGAGCCGCCAGCCCCGAGCGCAACTGGGCGCGGAAAGGTTTCGTCGTGCCACGGACTTGACGGGTTCAGGCGGTTATCGATGGTGCTCTCGGAGCAAGAGAGCTTCTTCGCCAAATCCTTCTTGCGCAGAACTCGCATGGAGCGCGTCGACGGCAGGGTGAGTCGCCCACTTGCGGTGTCCGGCGAATAGGTCGTGAGGATTGAGTAGTTGCATTGATGGTTCATAAAGCGATCTCGGTGGATCGACAGGCCCCTTGCCTGTCCACCGCGACGATGCCTGTTTCCGCAGATGACGTATAAGGAGCGGAAAATGCGGATCTTCCGAAGAAACCGGAGCGGAAATCCGCGAAGGGCGGGAGCGGCTGGGCGACACGCGCCGCCGAGCGCGGAAGCAGGTGGTCAGGACCTTGCCGGGAACTAACGTGACCGCCCAATCAGGCCCAAATGTCGGTCCTTCCGCGCTGAGGGCATCGAAGTTGGCTGGAGCACTCGGCAGGCCCGGGGCGATCTCGAGACGCTGGGCGTTGGGAACTCGATTGCAGATCACTACTTTCCGATGTGACCACCGCCCGAATCGGTCTGCGCCCCCTCCAAAAGGGTCGTGCGATCCGTCCTGCTCCGGATTTCCGATTGATGGGCGACGCCGTGTGCAGGGATTTCAGACTGCACGCTCGTCAAAGCCGACAGCTTTCAATAGGGCATTAGTGCGCTGCCGCATCTTTGGACGGCGTGCGCTCGACCGATTCAACGATTTTTCAAACCCATAACACCCTCATGAAGCAGGGAAACCCTTACTTCACGGCCGGGCGCTACGTCCCCAGCGCTCCTAGAAGGTCAAAGCCATGCGCGATGACGCCGAGGAGGCCCTTGTCAGCTTGCTGACGCTTGCCGCGCTGATTCTTGCCGGCCTGCTCAAGAAGCGCGACCGGGATCTCACCTAGCCGATCCATCGGCACGCAAAGGCCCGCCCTCACCGGCGGGCCTTTGCTTTTTGTGCCGCTCAAACAAGGAGCCGACATGCATTTGGTACAAACGATGGCCTACGCAGGGGACAAACCCTGGCACGGCCTTGGCAACAAACTGGCGCCGCAGCAGCCCATCGAGACCTGGCGGAAGCAGGCGGGAATGGACTGGCAGATCGAGGAGTCCGAGGTCCGGTTCATCACCGGCGGGTCCAGCCTGGGCATCATCAATGCCTTCCCGGAACACAAGGTCCTCTATCGCTCCGACACCCGGGCGCCGCTGGCGGTGGTGGGCAGGCGTTTCAACGTGGTCCAGCCCGGGGAGATCCTGGAGTTCTACCGTAACCTGACCGCCTGCCATGGGTTCGAACTGGACACCGCCGGCGTGTTGCGGGAAGGGCGCAAGTTCTGGGCGCTTGCCCGAACGGGCCAGAGCACGCGCCTGAAGGGCCGGGATCGGGTGGATGGCTATTTGCTCTTGGCGACCGCCTGCGACGGCACCTTGGCCACGACGGCTCAGTTCACCTCGGTCCGTGTGGTCTGCAACAACACGCTGCGTGTCGCCCTGGATAACGGTAACGGGGCGGTCAAGGTCCCCCACCGCAGCCAGTTCGACCCCGAGTCTGTGAAACGTCAGCTGGGCATCACGGTGTCGTCCTGGGACGGGTTCGTGGCCCGAATGAAAGCCTTGGCGGACCGTCCGGTGGATCCGGACTCGGTCGACGGACTGCTGCGGCGGGTGCTGACCTACACGGGGTCCGACGGCAAGAACACCGTGGCCAACGAGCAGGCCATCGCCGCGGCGCGGGCGCTGTACGAGGGCGGAGGGCGCGGAGCCCAGCTGGCTTCCAGTCGGGGTACGGCCTGGGGATTGCTCAACAGCGTCACCGAGTACGTGGACCACCACCGCCGGGCGCGCAGCGACGACCACCGGCGTGACGCCGCCTGGTTCGGGCAGGGCGCCCAGATCAAACAGCGGGCGTGGGACGAGCTGGTGGGGCTTGTGTCGTGAGTCGGCCCGGCAGGGCTCTCCAGCGGGAGGCCGAGCCCTGGCACGTTCCCCGCGAAGACCAGGACCTTCTGGACGTCGCCTACGTCGCGCTGGGCGCATCACAGGCGCTCGAGGCATGGCCGGCCCGCAGCGAAGCGATGGACCGCTTCGAGGGGCAGCTGGGCTATATCCAGGCCTGCATCGACCAAGCGCCGCTGCTGCATCGCCTGTGGCTTGAGTGCGGGAACGAGAACGGCTTGGTGTGGTGCTACGAGGTCGCAGGGCCCTTCGGGGCGCGCTACGGCCGGCACCTGCTGGCCGGAGGGGACCCGCTTGAGGCGGAAGCGATCCTCCGGGCCATTCTCGCGCCCGGGTTGCCAACCCCGTCCGGTTAGCCCCTTCACCCAACATCGTTAACGCCATAGCGCCCGGCCACAGCCGGGCGCTTTCTTTTTGGGAGATCGACATGAAGAAGCAGAATGCCTTGCGCCTGGTCGACACGCGCACGCTCGACCGCGGGCAGTGGCTGGAAGTTCGTCGGGGCGGGATCGGCAGTTCCGATGCCGCCACGGCCGTGGGCCTGAACCCCTACAAGAGCCAGCTGGAGCTGTGGCTGGAAAAGACCGGGCGGCAGCCGGCCACCGAGGACACGCCCGGCATGGACGACCCGCGCTACTGGGGCACTTTGCTGGAGCCGTATGTGGCCGTGGCCTATCAGCAGAAGACGGGCCGCAAGGTTCGCAAGCTCAATGCCGTCCTCCAGCATCCGACCCTGCCGTTCATGCTCGCCAACATCGACCGCGAGGTCGTGGGCGATCCCGACGTCCAGATCCTGGAGTGCAAGACCGCGGGGGAATTCGGGTCGCGCTTGTGGAAGGACGGGGTGCCCGAGTACGTCCAGCTGCAGGTCCAGCACCAATTGGCGGTTACAGGCAAGCATGCCGCGGACGTGGCAGTTCTGCTCTGTGGCCAGGACCTGCAGATCCACCGGATCGTCCGGGACGAGGACATCATCGCCCGGCTGGTGGTGCTGGAGGCCCGCTTCTGGGAGTGCGTCGAGACCGACACACCGCCGGCCGCGGACGGTAGCGAGTCGGCCGCCCGGGCCCTGCGTCACCTGTATCCCGGTAATGACACAAGTCTGGATTTCACGGGCGATGTGGCGCTTTGCCAGGTCTTCGACGAGCTGGCCGGGCTGCGCTCGGAGCTCGATGCCCAGCAGCAAAGGGCCGAAACGCTCAAGCAGGCAATCCAGCAGGCCATGGGCGATGCATCCAAAGCGATCTTCGCCAATGGCTCGGTCACCTACCGGCGGGCCAAGGACGGCACGTCCTTCGACGCCAAGCGGCTGACCGCCGAGCGCCCCGAGATCGCGGCCCAGTACTCGGTTGTGCGTCCCGGCGCACGCCGGTTCGTTCTGGCCGTCCACAGCGACACCCCCAACCCACCTTAGAGGGCGACACCATGTTGAAGGGACTTGTGATTACCCCGCCCGTGGTCGGGCGGATTTCCATCGGGCGCGTGGTCGAGCGCAACGGCAAGCGCCTACCGGAGAAGGATGACCAGTTCACCCTGACCAGCCAGATCCAGAACCGGGACGGCTGGATCCTGCACCCCCAGGACGAGGTGCTGCGCCAGGCCGCCGGGGGCAAGCTGCGCTCGATTCCCGTCCGGCTGATGTTCAACGACCCTAGCCTCAACCTCCGGGCCGACTACTCGTTGTTCGATCGCGCCACGGGGCGCCCGTTGTGCGTCGGTAATGGCGAGACCTGCCGGCGGACTACCCAGGAGGGGATCGCCTCGCTGCCGTGTCCGGGGCCGACCGGCTGCCCTTACGCGGCCGGCGACTGCAAGGCCTACGCGCGTCTCAACGTCCTGGTGGGCGATGCCGACGAGGACGCGCTGGGGAGCTTCGTGCTGCGGACGACCTCCTTCAACACGATCCGGACGCTGGCGGCACGGATGCAGTACTACAGCGCGGTCTCCGGTGGGCTGTTGGCGTGCATGCCGCTGGAGCTGAAGCTGCGGGGCAAGTCAACGACGATGAGCCACCGCGCCCCGATCTACTACGTGGATCTGGTGGTGCGCTCTGGCATGACGCTGGAACAGGCCATTGCCGATGCCCGCGATTTGGACGCGCGGCGACGCGCGGCCGGGGTCGACCAGAGCGCGTTGGATGAGGCGGCCCGACGTGGATTCGCCAATGGGGCGTTCGAAGAGCTGGAGGAGGACGTGCCGGCCCTCGTGGAGGAGTTCTATCCCGATGCCGAGCAGGGCGAGCCTGGTCGGGCGCAGCCGGCCCCGCCGCCAGCCCTACGCGCGCGCCTACAGGAGAAGGTCGCCCGACTCGGGACCGGCTGACACGGCTTGGCACACCAGGTGCTGCGACCACAGGCGCCAGCCCTTGACCACCACCGAAGGGCGCGCGAGCGCCCTTTCCGCTTATTGGAGATCACGAAATGACAGACGAACCGGTGCTGGGCCTCTACGTGCGCAGCAGTACCAAACACTATGCCCCCGCGGATGCCGAGGCCGTCTTGGCTGCGGCCAAGCAGATCGTCGACGCCAAGATGCAACGGGGCACTTGCTTCAGCGACCCCAAGATCGCCGCTGAGTTCTTCCTGGCCAAGTTGGGCGGGGCAGAACGCGAAGTTTTCGCTGCAGTGATGCTGGATTCCCGGCATCGCCTGATCAGCTACACGGAGCTGTTCTACGGCTCCATAGACGGTGCCGAGGTGCATCCCCGGGAAGTCGTGAAACAGGCCCTGCGCCTAAACGCAGCCGCGGTCATCCTGGCTCACAACCATCCGTCAGGGGACCCGGAACCGTCTGCCGCAGACCGGGTCGTTACGGCGAGGCTCAAGCACGCGTTGGCGTTGGTTGATGTACGAGTTATTGACCACGTCATCGTGGGTGGACGTCAGACGGTGAGCTTGGCAGAGAGGGCGTGGCTGTAGCTGCCTTCTCCCGACAGCCGGGCGGCCAGCAATCGATGTTCGGTAGGCGTCGGAAGGTGCCCGTGCTGAGAAACCCCCAGATGGACGCCACGGTGTCCATCTGGGGGAGTTCCGCATTTTTTTTGGTTCTGCTCGGCACCCCGGGCGATGCCATCAATTTTGCCCATGCCAGTTCGCTCCCTCTCAGAATCCTGGGTACTTGCGCCAGATCCGCTGGTTCAGATCTTCGTTGTCGCTGTATTCGCCGATCTCCCAGTCCTTGAACGCGTAGAGGTCTTCCGCCAATTCGGTGATGACATCGCGTAACTCCAACGGCTCCAGCCACTCGGTGGGAATCGTCTTCACGCCGTGCATGGCGCCGAGCAGGTTGCCCGCGATCGATCCAGTCGAGTCAGAGTCGCCATCGTGGTTCACCGCCAGGATCACGCCGTGTTTGAAGTTTCGGGCGACCAGCGCGCAATAGATGGAGATCGCCAGGGCCTCCTCAGCGATCCAGCCCTGGCCCAGCCGGGCAATGGCTTCTTCATTTGGTAAACCGGAATCGGCTAACTCCTCGGCCATCTCGATTGCCCGCAGCGTCTCCTCAAAACCGGGCTCGGCTCGCAGCAGGAGTTTGGCGGCGGCCAATGCCTCGCGCAGCGACGCGCCATCGGTCAGGGCCAGGATCAGCACCGCCAGCACACCACCGGTCAGGGCTCCGGTCGGGTGCCCATG
>NZ_JAOEDV010000100.1:0-14449 GCF_029837545.1 Stenotrophomonas sp. GD04024
TTCAATGTCTTTCATTTTATGCGTTGGTAACCTTCTAAGAACATCGGTTAAATAAGCATATGGATCAAGACCATTGAGCTTGGCGGACTGAATTAACGTCATGATATTGGCTGCCCGTTGACCACTTCGCAATGAGCCAGCAAATAACCAGTTCTTACGTCCCAAAGCCCATGGTCGCATTTGATTTTCCACCCAGTTATTACATATAGGCAAATGACCATCATCCAAATAACGGCTTAAGGCAGACCAACGTTTTAGACTGTAATTGATCGCTTTTGCCGTAGGCGAACTTGCTGGTACTTTGAGCTGATGTTGTTTGAGCCAATCATACAGTTGCTGCATGATTGGCTCACTGTCCTGTTGCCTTCGCTGTCGTCGTTGTTCTGCTGTACAGTCTGGAATGTCTCTTAATTCTGCTTCAATTCGGTAAAGCTGTTGAATCATTGATAACGCTTGCTCAGCAATCAAACTTTTACCCGTCACATGCAGCTCATGGAATTTACGACGGGCATGCGCCATACAACCCACTTCAATCATCTGACCTGAGGCAAAACGTGCCTTATAACCACTGTAATCATCACAGACCAGATGACCTTGCCAGCCTTTAAGGAAATCTTCGGCATGTTGACCTGATCGACTCGCTTGAAAGTCATACACGATCGCTTGAATCGAATTGTACTGTGTGGTGGCATAAGCCCAGACATAACCTTTCTTCGGTTTCTTCTCAGCAATCTGCATCACGGTCACAGGCGTTTCATCTGCATGAATCACCTGTTGTTGTAATATGATCTGTTTTAAAGCTTCTGCCAATGGCTCAAGTTCCACGCCGCAACGGCCCACCCAATCAGCTAAAGTGGATCGAGCCAAGTCTACGCCAGCTCGTTGGTAGATCAGTCTCTGACGGTATAAAGGTAAATGGTCCGCATATTTGCAAACCAGTACATGGCTGAGCAGTTCAGGGCTCGCAATGCCTTTATCAATCACATAAGCAGGCATCGGTTCCTGCTTGATGATTTCGCACTGATCACACACCCATTTGCCACGGATATGCTGCTCTTTCATAAACTGTGCGGATTTAAAGGTCAGTTTCTCACTGACATCTTCACCGATACGACGCAAAGTACAGCCACAAGTGCATACTATTGAGGCGGGTTCATGCTCTATACGAATGGTGGCGAGATGATCTGGCAGTGCTCGACGTTTAGGTTTGATTGCCTTGGTTTTATGGGTGTTGGGTTGATCCGCATTCAGTCGTTCCAATTCAAGATCAACGGCTGCGATGTCTTCTTCGACTGCTTCATCTAACAGGCTAATTTGTTTAGCTGTTAAGTGTTCATTCTTCTGAGCGAATTTATGTCGTTTAAACAGAGCAAGTTCATGCTCGTATTTTTGCGTGAGAATGGAAAGATGTTGAACTTTGGCATCTAGGTGTTGATTAGATTGTTCTAACTGTTGTTTTGATGCTTCAAGCTGCTGCTTATCTTCTACAAGTTGCCGATTCTGCACTGCCAACTGTCTGGTAAATTCCAGTAATTGTTCATGGGTCAGTTGGCTTAAATTAGGCAATATATTCATGACCGCAGTATGCCTGAGATCAGGTCAAGGAGGAAATAGATCCTTTGGAGGATGGCAAAATAGATCTATCTGGTTTAGAGCATATTGACCACCTGAGATTGTCCAATTCTCTGCCAGGCTAAACCCTGAATCAGTGCCTGTAATTGTTCTACACTGATACTCATTGTTTCACCCTGATGAATCTTAGCCCAGTGGAATTTCCCTTGTTCCAGCCGCCTTGCACAGAGCCAAATACCCAATCCATCATGTACCAATACTTTCATACGATGACCACGTTTATTACAGAACAGATAAGCACAATGCGGTTTGACACAGCCGAAGGCTTTAAGAACTTGAGCAAGTGAAGTATCTGTACCTGCTCGCATATCCATGGGCTGGGTAGACAACCATATTTCATCAATACGAATCATTTGATCAAGCCTTGCAGCAGACATAGCAATTCAGTTGTTGATTCCACAGGCCACTCGATTTCAATCATTTGATGTCTTACGGAATGTTGTTCCTCATGCAGTGGAATCCTGATATAGGCAGTAGCTTTCTCCTCTGGTACAGACGGCGGTGATGTCTCTTGTTTGACTGGCATCGGGTGAGCAATGACAGGAAGAAAGTCGGCCTGTGGGCTAGGCGGTCTTTTTAATGGAGGGGGCATTGATTCGGACTGGCGAATCCATTTATGCAGTAGATTGGCATTGATCTGATGTTGCATTGCAACCTTGGCCACAGATGTGTCTGGCTGCTGGCATTGTTGAATAAGCTTATTTTTAAATTCAGCTGTGAAGGTTCGGCGGGGCTTTTTTAGCGTCGGTGCACTGTCTGTAACTGTCTTTAAATCCATAAATAGGTGTCCACTAAAATTTAAGTGGACACTATCGGCATATACATGCGTTAGAAAAAGTGGGGTTCAGCGGACGCTTACTTTAATTAGACTTCATTTATATTTTTTAACGCCTCTATAATTGCTGAAAGCCTCAAGTCCTATTTCCATTGGTAAGCTTCATATGGCAAGCTGGCAATAGTCTCATTTTGCTCATCCAATTGAGCTTTATAGCGGAACTCATGCCAAGTTCACGGCATAAGTTAGGAGCAAGTGTTCCTGATTCAGCTTACTTTAAAATACTTATGTTTAAGCTGTCTGAATATTTAGATATTTTCAAAAAAAAAATTCTTTAACAGGATTATGCGATTTCCTAATTTTGAATTCAATTATTTTGCATGAGGATTACCTGTTGATCTTATATTAATAACGACTAATCAATAAAAATCTCTTTTTTCATTATTCCTTAAAATCTGTAATATTGTTACTCCTTTCTTTATATAATTAGAAGCTTCTATAAAAGATTGAACGTTTAATCTAGGATCAATTGTGAAAAGCCAAGCCGTGTATATACGATCGAAAATCATAGCACTCATGTAGTAAAAACTTAAATGCTTCATTAATACGGCGATAATCTTTTCACGCTGCACTTTTTACGAATTTTAAATGACCATTTAATTCAATTTTAAGCGCTAGCAGTTTACGGTCCAAAAATTATCTTAGCGACCGTCCCACGTAGAGATAGCTGAAAGAACACAAGTAGTCGCACCTTTGGTCCAATATTTTTGACCTTGGTCATTGAGACAAATGATTCCATCACCATCCTGCGACGTATTCTCTATTGGCGTAGCGACTAATGTCCATCCTGTTGCAATAGCAGGACTAGGATTAAATGTTAAACGATATAAAGCAGTCCCTTGTTGAGGTGTGACAGTTCCGCCATATACGTTAGCAACCGTTGCTCCTGCAAAAGATGAATTGCTGTTTTTATATTGCATCATGCTTTTAGCTATATTTAACATTTCCGCCTGCGCATCTGTCCTTTTAGTACGTTGTGCATACTTTTGATAATTTGGATAAGCTATCGACACTAAGATGGCCACTATAGCGACCACCACCATGAGCTCGATTAAAGTAAACCCGCGATCTATTGAAAATTGATGATGTGCTACCATATCTCGCTCCCCACACCACATCCCGAAAAAGTGATATTTGCTTTGGTTTTATTTTTACATTGAATACCGTTGCTAGTTTTTAAAAAACTATCATTCTTATCATCAGTGCTTAATGCCTTAATTGCCCAGCCCTGCCCCAAAGATGTTGAGTTAATCAACAGAGGATTCCCCTCCGTTTGATCTACAATAGAAAGTATGTATTTCGTAGAAGAGCCATCCACTGGAAGACTAAGCTCTTGTTTATTGTTATTAAAATTTGAAATTAAAACACCACTTGCATCTTTATACAAAAAACTTGCATCAAAGCCTTTATAATTAAAGTTACGGGCTTTGTGTCGTTCTAATTGCTCAGCCAGTTTTTCAATTTCCTGTTGAGTCTGTGCAGCATAAGCTTTTCTTGTATAAGCTTGATAACTTGGGAATGCAATTGCAGCAAAAATCGCGACAATTGCAACTGTTACCATCAGCTCAATTAAAGTAAAACCATAGCCGTGGTGAGAGCGTATTTTCCCAGTTTCTTTTTTCATGATATCAACTCGTTTTTGCATAACGTTCATACCATCGATTTGGAATAAATCTGATTGCTCCTCCAGCAGGAACTAAATCTTCTCCTTCTTTACAGCCTGCCCCCTCACAAGGCTTAGTCATATTTGAATCAGGATTTGGCTCAGGTACTATAATCACCCTTCCACCCTTACCATCTGGCCCAACGGTGACACTAACAATTCCAGAACCAAGATTGTAAGTATAGTCAGCATTGAACCGTACCGGGTTTGTCGGAGACCACTTTTCTTGAGAGAATGTCCCGATGAAAAAAGTAAAATACACCCCTGAAATCAGAGATAGAGCGGTTCAATTATTGATTGAATCTGAAAAAGATTATCCTTCTACTTGGGCTGCAATCACCGCTATTGCTCCCAAGATAGGTTGTACTCCTGAAACTCTACGTGTTTGGTATCAAAAATATTTAGATAAACAAAACCCAATTAAAGTACAGCAACTTTCAGATCAAGAACGTATTAAACAACTCGAACGTGAAAATAAAGAACTGCAACGTGCTAACGAAATTCTACGTAAAGCAGCCGCTTTTTTCGCCCAGGCGGAGCTCGACCGCCCACACAAATAATGGTGGATTTTATCCATAACAATAAGGCGTTATATGGTGTTGAGGCGATTTGTAGAATTTTACCGATTGCAGCTTCGACCTATTATCGGGCTTTAGATCTCGTTGATAACCCAGAACATCGAGCGAAACGTGCTCTGCATGATTTACATCATGCAGAGCAAATCAAACGTATTTGGAAAGAAAGTTTAGGTCGATATGGTGTGCGTAAGGTCTGGCAACAATTGAAACGTGAAGGTTATGTTATCGCACGTTGTACAGTTGCTCGATTGATGCAGAAGCTAGGTATACAAGGTGTTTGGCGTGGTAAGAATAAACAAACCACCCGTAGCCGAGATGATCAAAAACGAGCAGATGACTTAGTAAAACGCAATTTTAATGCAGATCATCCTGACCAGCTGTGGGTCGCTGACTTCACGTATATTCAAACTCATTCAGGCTGGGTCTATACCGCCTTTATTATTGATGTGTTCTCGCGAGCAATTGTTGGATGGAAAGTATCAACACGTATGAATACAGATATGGTGCTCGATGCACTGGAGCAAGCATTGCATGATCGAGGCATGCCAAAGAACGTGATTCATCATAGTGACAGAGGCGTGCAATATCTTTCCATTCGTTATACCAATCGTTTAGAAGCAGCAAATTTACGAGCATCAGTCGGTACGACCGGTGATTCATACGATAATGCTTTGGCTGAAACGGTGAATGGCTTATACAAAACAGAGGTGATTGAATATTTAAAAGCGGATTGGCAAGGTTTAGCGGATGTACAACTTGCGACACTAAACTGGGTAGATTGGTTCAATAAAGAGCGTGTACACAGTGCACTGGGTTATGTATCACCTTTTGAGTTTGAAGCAATGTACTATGATAAGATTAACCCGTTAGGTCAGGTGGCCTAACTTAAATAAAAAAGTCTCCGACAAACCCGGTACGGTTCAGCTTGTCGCAGCGTTAAATCTTGAGGACTGGCGACTACAGAAGTACTCAAGCTGATCATTGCTGATAGCAAGACACCTGTACGGAATGCTGACCAGGATAAATTCAGGATAGAAGTATCCTGATATAATTTGTTTTTTGACATGAAATGCCCCACACATAATGAGATTAGGAGTGGTGGGCTTTTATAAGACTACCCCACCAATAGTAGGGGCAAATCAGGAGGGGGTGTTAATTGATTCAGATAAGGGGATTTATAAAAAGTTCTTCCCAAATAAGATGGTGTAAGGACTGTCTCAAAATGAGTTTTAAGCTTCAAATCATCGGGTGGGTCAATCTGAATCACGATTGTATTTGAGAAATGACAGCACTTTTCGTTAAAACAAACCTTCTGACAATAGTCATAAATTTCTTTATAGTTTTCTAAGGAATAAAGTGCTTGACTAGGACTATCACTCTTTTCGTCTAAATCGATTGGATTAGAGAGTATTGAATTGGGTATGTTTAGCATTTCATGCAGACACGCAGCCTCTGCCACACTCCAAATATTCTGGAATGTGAATAAGAGTACCAATATCTGGATTAGAAATGTTTTTCTCTTCATACACAAATCTGTATTTAAAACACCAATCGGAAGCTAACCAAAGCTATCTAAGATCTGATCACAAAATTTAAGTCACCTTAATCTTTTTGCAGCCTTAAGTAAAGATATACAGAGTTTTTGAAAAAAGCATAGGTCTAGATAATCAAGCTAGATTTTTTAGAACTCCACATTGGTCAATTGTACATAAACCATCACAAGTACCTCTTAAATCAGATAATTGTTCAATAAGCTTTTGTTGCTTGATTATATTTTCTCTGATAGCACTGACATGTAAGTCAATTAATTCATTCACATCTGAACAATTTTTCTTGGGATTATCTTTATAGGTGAGTAATTGACGAATTTCATTCAAACTCATATTTAAAGTTCGGCAATTCAAAATAAACTTAATTCGCTCAACATAGCCTATATCGTAAAGGCGGTAATTTCCTTCCGTTCTTTCGGGTTCCGGAATTAAACCTTCCTTTTCATAAAACCTAATTGTTAATACTGAACATGAGGTTTTTTTAGAGAGTTCACCAATTTTTAAATGCATTGAGTTGGTATTTCCAAAAAATCTTGACTCTATAGTAACTATAGGGATTCTAATATTCAAAGTTTATAAATTTTTTTAATGGGTATAATTATGAGTGGTTGTGGATGTAGTAAAGAAACACCATGCAAAGATAAGAAATCTCAACAAGAAAATCATCCATCAATTGCAGAAGCAAACAATTCAAAGAATTGTAATAATACGCTTAGCTGTTGTGGTGAAGAGGAAGAAGAAAAATCTTCATCTCCTTGCTGTAACACTTCAAACAGTTGTGAAGATACCGCTCAATCCTGTTGTGGTTCTGATCCCAAAGAAAATTTAAGCACTGAAGACGTTTTAAAAAATTCGCACTACATGAGTGAATACTTAGTTCCCAAAATGGATTGTTCTGCGGAAGAACAGATGGTTCGTATGGCGCTATCTTCAATTGATGGTGTTCAAAAACTCATCTTTGATTTACCTAACCGGTCTTTAAAGGTTCTACATAATCAAAAAGATGAAAATATAACTACCAAACTTGAAGCTTTGGGTTTTGGTGCAAAGCTTGTGAAGACTGAAACTTATATAAGCAATCAACAGGCTAAGCAAACAAGTACCTATACCATTCCTAAAATGGATTGCTCTGCTGAAGAGCAAATGGTCCGTATGGCTCTTGCAGATATTGAAGCAGTTAAAGGTCTTACTTTTGATCTTCCCAATCGAAAACTGAAAGTCTTCCATAATGAAGGGAGTCAGCAAATTACGGCCAAACTTGAAGGACTGGGTTTTGGGGCGAAACTTGATGAAACACAGCTTTCTTCAGGCGATATACCTAATGAACCTGATCCTGTGAGACAAGCTAAAGTACTTAAACTGTTATTAGGCATTAATGCTCTACTTTTCTTTATAGAATTCATCAGCGGAATTATTGCTGCGTCTACAGGATTGATTGCTGATTCTCTAGATATGTTTGCCGATGCAGCCGTTTATGGTATTGCGCTATATGCCGTCGGAAAAGCTGCGAAATATCAAGTGAAAGCAGCCCATTTCGCAGGTTGGATTCAGTTATTACTTGCTGTCATCGTGATTATTGATGTCATTAGACGATTCATGTTTGGAAGCGAGCCAGAATCAACGCTCATGATTGTTATTGGCCTGCTCGCACTTATAGCTAACGTGACATGCTTATATCTTATTTCTGGTCATCGAGAAGATGGCGCACATATGAAAGCCAGTTGGATTTTCTCGGCGAATGACGTTGTCGTAAATATGGGCGTTATATTTGCCGGTGTACTCGTGGCGTGGACGGGATCAGCTTACCCAGACTTAATCATTGGCATCCTGGTTTCTTTATTCGTGCTTAATGGTGCTCGAAAGATTTTGGCTTTGAAGTAAGAGTATCGAAAATGAATCTATTTCAAGTTAAACAAAATCAGATCGTCAAAATTAGAGATCTCAAAAAAGGTAATCAATACAGTCATACCACTGATCCCGTATTGGAACGGCTCCAACTATTAGGTTTTAGAGAGGGTGAAACTCTACAAGTACTCGCTAAAGGTGTTTTTGGCGGAGATCCTGTTTTAGTTCAAATTGAAACTTCAAGATTCGCATTAAGAAAGAATGAAGCTGAAAGAATTTTTGTAGAGTTAGTATCCAATGAAGATTAAGAACATTGCATTAGTCGGTAATCCAAATTGTGGAAAAACCTCTTTATTTAATACGCTTACTGGTACGCGACAAAAAGTTGCCAACTATGCTGGAGTTACCGTAGAAAGAAAAGAAGGTTCTTTTAAATTACCTTCTGGTGATGCAGTACGAGTATTGGACTTACCCGGAACTTACAGTTTAAAACCTAGTAGTTTAGATGAAGAAGTCACCAGGGCAGTTTGTTTGGGCGAGCTAAAAGGTGAAGTTCTACCCGATATTTTTATATGCGTTGTAGATGCCACAAATTTAAGCTTACATTTGAGCTTGGTTCTCGAAGTTCGTGCTCTAAATCGCCCTATGATTCTTGTATTAAATATGATGGATGAGGTCAAAAAGCGTGGTATTTCCATTGATAAGGATAAACTGTCTCAACTGTTAGGTATCCCTGTAGTTGAAGCTGTCGCAGTTAAAACAAAAGGAATTCAAGATTTAATTAATCAATTAGATCAAAAAAATCTTTTTATTACTCCTTATCATTCTGAATTAAGTCATTTTGAACAGGTCAAACAAATCACCAAACAAGTTATTTTAAATAATGACAGTGGTGATAAAAGAACCGCATTTCTAGATAAAATTTTTCTACATCCTGTATTGGGTTTAGTAATCTTAACTTTAACCATGTTTGTGATGTTCCAGGCGGTATTTATATGGGCAACGCCTTTTATTGAATTCATTGAAAATTTTGTCGCATGGCTCAGTGATTTTATTGGACCACTAATCCAACATCCTCTATTAAAAAGCTTGGTTGTGGATGGGGTAATTGCTGGTGCAGGTAGCGTGCTTGCATATATGCCTCAGATTTTGATTTTATTCTTCTTCATTTTAATGCTTGAAGAGTCAGGCTATTTACCCCGGGCAGCATTTCTTTTAGATAAATTAATGTCTAAAGCCGGGCTTAGCGGCCGTTCATTTATTCCTCTGCTATCCAGTTTTGCTTGTGCCATTCCCGGAATTATGGCAACCAGAAGTATCAGCTCTGAACGGGACCGATTAGCAACAATTATGATTGCACCCTTGATGACCTGTTCAGCAAGATTGCCAGTATATGCTTTATTGATCGCGGCATTTATTCCCAACCAATTAATCTACGGCTGGTTAAGTCTGCAAGGATTAGTCCTTTTTGGTCTTTATATGTCGGGAATAGTCTCAGCGTTATTAGTTTCAGTCTTTCTGAAGTTGGTTCGAAAAGATAAAACTGAAAGTATTTTTATTTTTGAACTTCCCACATACCGAATTCCAGATATTAGAAATATTGCATTAGGCTTATATGATAGGGCAACTATTTTCTTAAAACGAGTTGGTGGCATTATCGTTGCGCTGTCTATCTTGTTATGGGTGCTAGTCACGTTCCCTCAACCACCAGATAATGCAACCATGCCGGCCATTAACTATAGTTTAGCTGGTCAGTTAGGGCATTTAATTCATCCTATATTTGCGCCTATTGGGTTTACATGGGAAATATGTATTGCACTCATTCCTGCTATGGCAGCAAGGGAAGTTGTAATTGCTGCTCTTGGGGTGATTTATGCGATGTCAGGTGATGAAGATACAGTAACTCAAAGTCTGTTAAGTCAAATTTCAGGCCCGGATGGATGGGGGTTAGCCACAGGTTTATCATTATTGGTATGGTTTATTTTTGCTCCCCATTGTCTTGCTACGTTAGCAACAATTAGACGAGAAACTGGCAGCTGGAAACAGCCCATCATTATGGCAACTTATTTGTTTGCATTAGCCTACATCTTTTCATTCATCACATATCAAGTTGCGAGTAATTTTTAATTAGCAAATGAATAAAATAAGGGAGCTAGCTCCCTTATTTTATTGAAATACTCACTATAAATGAAGCGCTTTTACAAGAAAAACTGTATAGATATCAATAATATTAAACAGCTTCCTAAGAAAACTTCTAATTTAATTATAAATTATGAAAGAGTTCCCTCTTTTTAGTGCAATTCATGAAATTAGGTTTAAATATCAAAAATTATGGCTTAATGAAGAGCATGATCTTGTAGACACTTTTAGTGAAATAATAATCAAAATATTGGAATGCTCCCAGTAGCCTAGACACAAAACCGATTCTAAAATTCTTATACTCGATATGGATAATTATTCTGAAAATTTTTTAGTATTAATTTCTTGTAGATAAGTGAAGATCTCATCTACTGTAGCTCTCGCTGTTCTAGAAACGCCAATTAATGTTGCAGATGCCATACCTGTCCAATCTCCATATCCAACTAACCACAAGTTAGGTAACTTAATAGACCTTCCATTTTGAACTTCTACAAAGTTATCTCGCTCTACTATATCTATACTTTTTAGATGATTTAATGAAGCCTTAAATCCAGTACACCAAATAATCACATCAATTTTCTCTTTTTTTCCATCTGGCCAAATAACTGTATCTGTAGCTAAAGATTGAAAAGGTGGACGGCTATGTAAGACTCCTCTATTCCTTGCCTCTTTGACACTATCGATCATCACAATATCACCTAGGCCACCTATTGGCTGGTCAACTTTTCTTCCTTCTTGTTGTACTTTTAAACGCTCAGTTGCTCTTAAAAACAGTACTCGACCATCGACATCATCAGGTAAAAATTGAGGCGGAGTTTTTGTGACCCAAATGGTTTCAGCAACTTGTGAAACCTCAGCGAGTATTTGCGCGCCCGAATTCCCCCCACCCACCACGATGACTTTCTTATCTTTAAATGAATCTGCATTCAGGTAATGGGCTGAATGTAACTGCGTGCCTTGAAAGTTTTCCTGTCCCGGATAATCAGGAATAAACGGCTGGCGCCATGTCCCTGTTGCACTGACCACCACCTTGGCTCGCCAAAACTTTTCTCCAGCATATACGTCTAAATACTTTCCCTTCGATTCCACACGATCGACATGTACTGGACGAACAATCAAAAATTGATATCTCTGTTCATAAGCCGATAAATACTGGATCACCTCATTTCGTGTTGGATAGGTCTGTTCAGTGATGGGCATCATCCAACCGGATAGAGAACTCCAGGTATTAGGAGAAAAAAGACGCAATGACTCCCAGGTATGCAGCCAGGCACCCCCCGCTTGATTTTGCTCATCCAATATAATGAATGGGATTTTCTTGCGCTTTAAAAAATAAGCGGTAGATAAAGCGGCCTGCCCACCACCGATAATGATCACATCAGTTTCAGTCTGTTTCTGGTTCAAAGCCTTCACCTTTTCCTTATTTATCTCTGACTTCTTTAATGTAAAAACCCAATCATGAAGACTGGGTTTTTACAATATTCATTGTACCTTTAACAGCACTTCATCGGTACAGCATAAAAGTGTTACTGACCTGGCAATGAGGCGCAGTATTTAATACCATCCAGCATTTATAAACTGCGCTGATTTACACGCTTGGACAACTCTTCAGCCGATTCCTTGCGTTCAGAATAACGATCTGTCAGGTATTTGCTTTGTCCACGAGTCAGTAGGGTGAACTTAAATAACTCTTCCATCACATCCACAATCCGGTCATAGAAAGCCGAAGGTTTCATTCGTCCATCTTCTTCAAACTCCAAAAAAGCTTTTGGAACTGAAGACTGATTTGGAATGGTGATCATCCGCATCCACCGCCCCAAAATACGCATCTGGTTCAGGCTGTTAAATGACTGTGATCCGCCACTGACTTGCATCAAGGCAAGAGTTTTACCTTGGGTAGCACGGATTGCCCCTCCTGCCAGTGGAATCCAGTCGATTTGAGATTTAAAGATTGAACTCATAGAACCATGGCGTTCAGGTGAACACCAGACCATGCCTTCTGACCATGCTAAAAGCTCATGCAGTTCTTTTACTTTTGGATGCTCAGTATCCGCATCTTCTGGTAAAGGAAGCCCTTTAGGATGAAAGATTTTTATTTCCGCCCCAAAATGCTCAAGGATTCGACCGGCTTCAAGAACTGCAAGGCGACTGTAAGAACGTTCTCGATTAGAGCCATACAGCAGCAAAATTCGCGGAGGATGAGCAAGTTCTTTGGCTTGAACTTTTTCAAAGGTGGGTTGCTCAAGAAGATTTAGATCTACATTTGGGAGATTCATAGAGTTAGGCCTCTTTAAAAACTTTCTTTCTCAGCCAGAGTGAAACACTCACCAAGGCAATCAACACAGGAACTTCGACCAGTGGGCCAATAATCGTGGTAAAAGCAACAGGCGAAGCGATACCAAAAGTTGCAATCGCTACTGCAAGTGATAATTCAAAATTATTCCCCGCTGCGGTAAATGCAATTGCTGTGGTCTTAGGATAGTCATTGCCCATCCATTTACTCATAAAGAAGCTGATGAAGAACATTAAAACGAAGTAAATGGTTAAAGGAATCGCGATGCGTAAAACTTCAAGCGGAAGACTCACGACATCACCGCCTTTTAGGCTAAACATGGCCAGAATGGTGAACAGCAAAGCCATTAAACTCAGCGGACTGATTTTCGGAATGAACTTGGTTTCATACCATTCCACGCCTTTCTGTTTCACCAAAATCCATCGCGTTAAGAAACCTAATAAGAACGGAATACCAAGATAAACCAGAACAGCATGGGTGATGGTCCAGAAATCGACATTAATGACCTGCGAAGCGACACCAAAATAGGGTGGAAGGAAGGTCAGGAATAACCAGGCATAGGTACTGAAAAATAGAATCTGGAAGATGCTGTTAAAGGCAACTAATGCTGCAACATATTGATTATCACCACAGGCCAAGCCATTCCACACCAGAACCATGGCAATACATCGAGCAAGACCAATCAGGATGACACCGGTCATATATTCTGGATAACTATGTAAAAATATGATTGCCAGGGCAAACATGAGTACTGGCGCGATCAGCCAGTTTTGTACTAAGGACAAAGTAAGGGTTTTCTTATCCTTAAACACTTGTGGCAAAGTCGCATAGTTCACTTTTGCCAGTGGTGGATACATCATTAGAATAAGACCAATCGCGATTGGAATATTCACTGAATCAATGCTTAATTTATCGAGTGCGACAGAAGCCTGAGGAAAGAAGTTTCCGATGGCAATGCCTAAGGCCATGGCAATAAAAATCCATAGCGTCAGGTTGCGATCTAAAAAAGATAAGCGTTTTTCAGACATTTAGAGGTGGTCCCACATGTTTGAACAACTAAAAGCTTATTTATAAGTGATACTCTGCTCTAGTTAAGCTACCTTATTTTGTTGTGGTAGCTGGTCATAGTAAAACTCATCTGGAGTCATTTTGTCCAGACTCGAATGAGGTCGTTTCAAATTATAAAATTCAAAATATGCGTTTAATTGCTTCTTCGCATCCAAAACATTGCTGTAGGCTTTGAGATACACCTCTTCATATTTAACGCTCCGCCATAATCGTTCAACCATCACATTATCAACCCATCGACCTTTACCATCCATACTGATTTGAATGCCATTTGATTTCAATACATCAATAAATGCATCACTGGTAAACTGACTGCCTTGGTCTGTATTAAATATTTCAGGTCGACCATATTTTTCAATAGCTTCATTTAATGTTTCTATGCAAAATGTAACCTCCATACTAATCGATACTCTATGCGCAAGTACCTTGCGGCTATGCCAATCAATCACAGCACATAAATAAACAAAGCCTTTTGCCATAGGGATATACGTTATATCCGTAGACCACACTTGATTACTGCGCTGAATAGCCAATCCTTTGAGCAGATATGGATATTTGCGGTGAGCTTGATTAGCCTGGCTTAAATTTGGTTTGCAATATAACGCATTAATGCCCATTTTCTTCATTAAAGTACGTGTATGACGTCGTCCTATATGATGTCCTTGACGATTCAACAAATCACGCATCATACGGCTACCTGCAAAAGGGTATTGCATATGTAACTCATCCATACACCGCATCAGCTTCAGATCTGATGCACTCACAGGTTTTGGGCGATAGTAATAACAACCACGGGAGACTTTCAGCAGCTGAGCTTGCTTAGATACTGAAATCTGAAGTGAGTCA
>NZ_JAOEDV010000101.1:0-14240 GCF_029837545.1 Stenotrophomonas sp. GD04024
GGCCGATACCAACCCCGCCATTCCCGAGCACCTTCCGCGAGGCACGCAGCTGGTACCGCAGCAGTTCGGGCTGCGCCTGGTCGAGCAGTTCGGGCTGCAAGGACTGGCCGGCAAACCCTACACACTGGACATCGGCGGGCAACGCTTCGAAGGCGAGCTGGGCTCCGATGGCAGCCTGATGCATGAGATGCCCGAAGGCGCGAAGCAGGCCAAGCTGAAGGTGTTTCCGTTCGGCGCCGACAACCACCCCTGGGAATGGACACTCGATCTTGCCGCACAGAAGCAGACGGACGAGCACACCGGGTTGCAGTCGCGCCTGAAGAACCTTGGATTCTACGATGGCGCGGTCGACGGCGACTTCGGCCAGCTCAGCCGCATGGCCATGCAGCGCTTCCACCAGGCACGTGAGCTGGTTGGGCTCAATACACCCAGCCTTCCCGGCGTCACCTCGCTGGGCAAAGACCACGACATCTAGGACGGATGCATGATCTACGGCAATCACAACCTCCGACGAGGCGACCACGATGGCACGCCTGCGAACAACAGGCCGCCTCGCTGGGGTGGCGTCGACAACCCGCCCCCGCCCACGCCTGCGAACGCACAGACACCGCAGAACCAGGGCGGCGCGACGCTGGCGATCCCGCAGCACGTACGCCAGCTCCAGCAGGACCTGCGTACGCTGGGCTTCATGTTCGTCGGCACACCTGATGGCGGATTCGGCCGCGGCACCGAGTGGGCGGTACGAGAGTTCCAGATCTATGCCAGCATGGCCAATGCCGCCCAACTGAACCAGGGACGGCTGCACGGCTGGCAACCCCAGGCAGGCTTGACCGCACCGGAAGTGATGGCACTGGGACTGCGCCCCAATTCCAATCCACCGGAAAGCTATCACGTCGCCTCGCTGGACCGGGTCGCCAACGGATCGCGCTACACCGGCCCGATCAGCGGCGTGATGAACGCCAATACGCGCACAGCGATGGAACACTGGTTGCGCAACAACTATCGTTGCCCGGTGGTCATCGAGGCATGGCAGGTTGCCACCGGCAACAACCAGCGCACTACGCCGTATACCAACGGCGTCAACATCTGGAACTTCGACGAGATCACGCAGGGCACCGTGCGCAATGCCTCCAACCGGGTGGTCGCGCGCGTCCGGATGTTCAGCAGGGACTTCACCGGACACTACACGCTTCCCAACGGTCGCCGTGATGATCAGTACCAGTCGCTGGGCAGCTACGCGCGGTTCATGACCTATGGCGGCCCGATGAGCGAAGTGCCCAACCATACGTGGGCCGAAGCGGAAATGACGCCGGAACGCTTGATCGGTCCAGCGACCACCACGGCAATCCTGGCCGCCACACCGAACGGCGCCGCAGCGTCCACCTATCGTGTTGTGCGTGCCACGGCCGAGCAGGAATGCATGGGCATGTTCGACAGCATCAATGCCTACGATGACGCTCTGGTCTCTCTCGGCCCGTGCCATTGGACCATGGGCCTGATGCCTGCCGGCGGCTATGACAATGGCGAGCTGCCTGGCTTCCTGGCCTACTTCCTGCATCGCAATCAAGCCGACTACCAGCGCTATCTCGGGAATCTGGGTCTTTATCCGGCGACGGCCTGGGCAGGCGTCAACACAGGGCCGCTCTGGGACCGTACGGGCCGGAAGTACGTGGGCTGGATCCGCCATCACGACGAACAGACGCAACCTGCACAGGCGGCCACCGGTCTGGCGCAGCTGCCCATGGTCGACCGGGCGACCCTGGAAGCAAACTATTTCAAGACCTGGCACTGGTTCTATCGCTTGGCCATGATCGGTCGCACCTGCGCGAACTTCCAGCAGGCGATGTGGGATATGGTGCGCTTCCGTATCCGCGATATCCGTTCAGCCCCTATCACGGTCAATGTGGGTGCCGTTCATATCAACGGCACGCTGGGCGATATCTACACATCGGAGAAATCCGTCGCGATCCTGCTTCGGTGGCATATCTTCCGTCCGGGCCACGTGACCGGCGCCCGCGTCAGAGATTCGTTGACCCGTGCCATCAACGGCCATGCACAGTTGAATTGGTCGACGGCACCGGCGCAATGGACCAACGCACACGAGCAGGCGATCACCGCGCAGTTGCTCACTGACGCACTTTCCGTCAACGACACGCAGGATCGCCTCGCCAACTGGCCGACCTATGCCGGGCGCAACGGCCGCAACTACACCCTCAACAATGAGTTGGGCGCCTTGCGCGATGGCCGCGGCTCCTTCCATTTCGATACCACGGGAATATGACGATGCCTTACGTCCTTCGCGCCGCGCCGCTGCTGGCCGGTCTTTGCCTGGCTACCTCCTGCGCGGCCAAGCAGCCTGTCGCCGATGTACTGGACCGCGCCTGCGCCGCAGTGTCCATTGACGATCGGATCGAACTGCTGCCGCTGGAAGGAAAGCACGTCAGCGCCTGCCCGCCCGGCGATGATGAAGGCTGCCCCTACAGCGGTCAGCAGGGAAAAACGTCGTTGAGCGACACACCGGATCTGAACAAGGATGGCCGGAAGGACGCCATCCTGACCTACTTCGGCAGCAGTTACGGCGACATCGACGTGACCGACAAGCTGGTCCTGGCCCAATGCAAGGACGGAACCTACATCCGTCTTCTGGAAGGAAAGTTCACGACATTGTCAGCACCTGCCATGCCCCATGCCGTGTGGCCTGAACTGGAAGCGACGCGGAATTGCCCGCAGGGCCACGGTGGTGCAGTCCGTACCGAGAAGATCCGGCTGACCTTCGATAGCAAGGCAGCACAGTATCGTGGACCTGCAGGCCTGAATCTGGCCGCGGCCTGCCAGGCTCAAGGCGATTGACCGAAGTACGCTGCGTGCTCACGGCACGCAGCGGGAAGCGGGACAGTATCCACGCCAGAGAACAAAGAACCTGGTGAGAGCGTTGGATCTACCTGCCCTTCCCCCAGCAAGAAGCTCACCACCGCTTCCGGCATTACGGCGACAGCAAATTCTCCTGATCCTCAAGCGCACTTACTAGTCGCCTCGGGCGTGTCGACCTATGAGATGACGCCAATCACCATCAACGGTCGCAGGCTGTCTACTGCCGAAGTGGACGCTGATGACGGAAACGCCCCCCGCATCGGGCCACTGCAACTGGTAATGGGAGTCTGACGCAGACAGCATCAGTTCCGATCAGCTACAACCGCTCTTATGGGCACATCATGTCTTATTCGCACACCATGAAGCAGTTATCAAACAGGCTTACAGCACTGGTAGCCCTCTCCTGCTTTTGGGCTCCCGCTTGCTCATCAATGCCAAAGGACAACGAACTCAGTGTGCGCTCCCCAAGAGGAATTACAGTCACAGCTGATGGTCCGATTGCACGCAACTATCCGCAGACCAAGTGCCTTGACTTCCGGCGAAAGCACAAGAGCATCGGGTTTCTCTGTTTCTCCTCCAGCGAGCAGTTCATCACTGATTTCGGCATTGCAGCAACAGCGTCTCCTGATGCTCAGAGGCACTTGCAGGTAACCTCAGGCATGTCTACCTATGAACTGAAGCCGATCATCATCAACGGCCGCACGCTGTTTACTGCCGAAGTGGATTGTGACGACCGGGACGCGCCCCTGTATCGAGCCACCTCAACGTGTCATGTGGCATTCATGCCCGTGGCCAATGCCCACTTCTTCTATAGCAATTTCATTCTCAGCAATGAAGCGACTTCCACATCGGGGGTCGATGAGCGGACGGTCATGGACATCTGGAAAAGCCTGGCCAGTGCCAGTGGCGGGCATGGATGAGCACTGACGCAAGACGCATTCGCAGACCCGGTCAATGTCTCTTGATCGCTTTCATGCTGACCATGGGCGGATGTGGCGGGTCGGCCCCCAAAGCGACGTTCGAGACCTCTCCTGCACTATCCGACGCAGATCTGAAAGGTCTTTACCCGGGCACGCTGCTGAGGCAGGTGGTGTTCGAGGACATCGACGGCGCGGGCCTGCTGCTGATTTCGCGTAGCGAACAGACATCGCCGGCGCAGGGAGACAAGGAACCATTGGATCAGATCACGCTGCGTGCAGAGCTGTTCCGGCGTCCTGGCCTGGCGGCGCCCTGGACGTCACGCTGGATCCAGGAAGATCCGGTCCAATGCGAAGGCCTGGACCTAGAGGCGGGCTATTTCCTGGACCAGGTGACGGCCACCGACCTGGATCACGATGGCCGTGCCGAGCTGACCCTGGCCAGCCACAGCTTCTGTGGCGGAGGGGTAGACCCGCAGCAGCTGCGCATCGGCCTTCGCCAGGGCGAGCAGTATTACGAAGTACGTGGTGAATCGCTGGTGCAGGTGGAAGGCGATGAACCCTTCGGCGGCGACCGGCAGGACGATCCTGCGCTGGCATCGGCTGCGCCGGCGCTGCGCGCGCACGTGGACAAGGTGTGGGAAGCGATCAAGCGCGGCCAGCCCGGCCCGCCGTGAACGCCGCGCCCCTGATCCAACGCATGCCGTCGCCATGGGCACGGTGCTATGGTGGCGCCATCATGCCCCACCTGGAGCCGTTCCAATGACCCGAATCAGCATCACCCGTCTCGCCGTTGCCGCCCTTGCCGCGCCCCTGCTGCTGTCGGCCTGTGTCAGCACCCCCGGCCCGGAAGTAAAGGGAACGGGCCGCTGCGACGCCAGTCAGCTGGGCTGGGCGGTAGGCCAGCCAGGCAACGAAGAAAACCTGCGTCGGCTGTCGCGTGAGAGCGGCGCCGGGCCGGTCAACCCGATCGGCCCGACCACCATCACCACCAAGGACATCCGCCAGGACCGCCTGCGGGTCTACATGGACAAGGACAACATCATCACCGCCGCACGCTGCGAGTAAGCGCTGACACGGGCTTCTGTAGAGTCGAGCCATGCTCGGCTGCTCTCCGGTCAGGCTGCACGGAAAGCCAGCCGAGCGCAGGCTCGGCTCTACAGGGCTCAGGGTTCGGTATAGCCTGCGCAGTCCGGCAGCGCCTGGTCCGGATGGAACATTCCTTCGCTGAAGCGGAACAGACGTGTGTAGCTGCACGCCGGGTCCTGCTCGGTGCGCAGGTCCTTTTTCTTCAGCGGGCCCTTGGCCAGTGAATCCTCGAAGCGCGAGGCGCCGGCGGGGAATCGTGTGGCCACGGTCTGGTAGCGCAGCACCGGCATGGCCTGCGCGGCCGGGTCCAGTCCCAGTTTCGCCGAGAAACTGTACTCATCATGGCAGGCCCCGGCCCGTTGCCTCGCATCCTGTTCGCTGAAACAGGCCCGGATCGACGCATTGCCCTGCCACGGAACGGTCAGTACATCGTCATCCACCTGGATGTCGTCCTGCAGGTGGCGCACGCGTGCCAACTGCAACGTGGACGCATCGGCACCGCCGCCGGAATACATGCTGCTGAAGGAGACGATGCCCCCTACCAGTACGTTCTGGCGGGCGCGCTGTTGCGGATCGGTCACCACCGCATCGCTACCCACACCGGGGGCCAGGCGCACGATCCATGGCCACAGCTTCAGTTCGCTTTCCTGCGGCACGTCGATGCTGACGTGGTAGACATGCGGGTCGCCCTCCGCGATTCCCCGCTCCGACACCTCCAGTGTTGTGGGCCGATCGCCATCGTGGGCCACCGGCTGCACGCGCACGCACCATGCGCCATCGGCGGTGCAATGACGCACCCCTGCCGCGTCCAGCACCTGTCCCAGCGGCTCCATCACGTTGCCGGCCGTATCGCGCTGCTGCGGCAGGATCGAGCCCTGGGCCAGCACCAGCAGCGGGGTGGCCAGCCATGCGGTACACAACACGCTGCGCGCTACGGTGATGGGCATCGGGGTGGCTCCTGCGTGTGGAACCCCGATGGTAACCGCTCCCCCGTAGCGTCGCGCTTGCTCGACTGCATGTAATCCGGCAAAAGAGGCCGTCGAGCAAGCTCGACGCTACCCGGATCGGTTGTCTAGCCGCAATCGCAGCCACCCCACCCCTTCGCCTTCGACGTCTGGCCGATACCCGGGTTGAAGGTGTTGCTCGGGTCCAGCTGCCGGTAGAACCCGGCCAGCGCCGGCTTGGCCGGGTACAGGTGGCCGACGTTGTGCTCGGCCGGGTACTCGGCGCCGCGCTGGTCCAGCAGCGCCCACATCGCATGCTCGATGGCCAACGGGTCTTCGCCCCTGCGCGCGATGTAATCCTGGTGGAACACGTGGCACAGGAAGTGGCCGTAGTACAGCTTGTGCAGCAGGCGGTTGTCGATGTCGGCCGGCAGCTGCTCGAACCAGTCGGCATCGTCACGGCGAAGCGCGATGTCCAGTGCCACGATATCCTGCACCTGCTCGCGGTGCACTTCACGGTAGCGCACTGCGGCACCGGCCACCGCGAAGCGATGCAGGAACGCCTTCCGGCCCTCCTCTGCCGTGCAGTGGAAATAGCCGCCTTCATGGCCTGCGAAGAAGTCGCTCAACCAGGCCTCGGTCTGCGCTGCGTCCTGCGCGGACACCTTCAGCAGCAGATGATGTTCATAGCGCTGGCGGAACTCGCCCATGCGCTTGGGCAGGTGCGAAGGCAGCAACCCGGTCAGCACCTGCATCACCCGGTCGGTGACCCCGCGCAGGCCCAACCGTTCGAACCAGCCATCAACGCGGCTCTTCAGCGCGAACGCAGCCGGCACGCGGGCAGTGCCGAGACGGTCGATCAGCAGGAAGCTGTCCTTGCCGTAGCGTTCACCGATGTCATAGGCATCGCGGTGGATGTACTCACCGGCAATCGGCAGGCGCTCGAAGCCGGTCAGCAGATGGCGTCGGATCGCGGTCAGGCTGTCGGTGCGGTTGCTGCCGATTTAGAAGACTTCGGCGGCCTCCTTCTCGAAGGTATCCAGGCGCACCGCGAACACGGCCAGCTTGCCGGCAGATCCTGCGGCTTCGAAGTGGCGGCTGGGGTCGGCATTGAAGCGCGCCGGGGTATCGGCATCGACCCGGCGCACCTCCTCGGCATAGCGCGGATCGGAGGCGGCGCGGCCCTCTCCATCGCCCACATCGGCGGCGCTGTATCGCCCCTCCTGCAGTCGCTGCAGGATCTGCTCGGGCGTATCGCCCAACGCGATGCCCAGATGGTTGACCAGCTGCAGCTGGCCCTGCGCATCGACCTGCGCGTACAACGCAAGCTCGGTATAGGCCGGGCCGCGACGCACCAGCGCGCCACCGGAGTTGTTGCAGATCCCGCCCAGCACCGAGGCGCCGATACAGGACGAGCCGATCACCGAATGCGGTTCGCGGCCCAATGGCGCCAGCGTCTGTTCCAGCCGATCCAGCGTCGCGCCCGGCAGGCACAGCACCTGCCGGCCGTCGTTCAACAACTGGATGCCGGTCAGGCGCAGCGTGCTGACCAGCACGATCGGACGCCCGTAGTCGTTGCCATCCGGGGTCGAGCCGCCGGTCAGGCCGGTGTTGGCCGCCTGCAGGATGATCGCCGCCCCGCCCTGCACCGCCGCCTGCAGCACGTGCCACAGTTCCAGCAACGTGCCCGGCCGCACCACCGCCAGTACCGGGCCGTCGCCGAAGCGGTAGCCACGGCGGAAACGACGGGTCGCCTTGTCACCGGTCAGTACATGGCGGCTGCCGACCGCTTCGCGCAACTTCGCCAACACCGCCTGCTGGTGGCTCATGGCAGGCTGACCAGCGAACCGCGGCCGATATCAGCGATGCGGCGCGCACCGGTCAGTGTCATCGCCACGCGCATCTCCTTGGCGATCAGGTCCAGCAGGTTGGCCACCCCGGCTTCGCCCTGCGCAGCCAGTGCATAGACGAAGGCACGGCCCAGCAGCACGGTATCGGCCCCCAGCGCCAGCATGCGCACCACGTCCAGGCCAGTGCGGATGCCGGAATCGGCGAGGATCTTCAGGTCGCCCTGCACCGCATCGGCAATGGCCGGCAGTGCGCGTGCGGTGGACAGCACGCCGTCCAGCTGGCGGCCACCGTGATTGGAGACCACGATGCCATCGGCGCCGAACTTCACCGCATCACGTGCATCGTCCGGATCAAGGATGCCCTTGATCACCATCGGTCCCTTCCAGAATTCGCGGATCCACTCCAGGTCTTTCCACGAAATGGAGGGATCGAAGTTGCTGCCGAGCCAGCCGATGTAGTCCTCCAGCCCGGTCGGGTTGCCACGGTAGGTGGAGATGTTGCCCAGGTCATGCGGGCGGCCGAACAGGCCGACGTCCCAGGCCCAGTGCGGATGGGTGATGGCCTGGCCGATACGGCGCAGCGAGGCGTTCGGTCCGCTCATGCCCGAGTGTGCGTCACGGTAGCGCGCGCCCGGTACCGGCATGTCCACGGTGAACACCAGCGTGGTCACGCCCGCGGCCTGCGCGCGCTCCAGCGCGTTGCGCATGAAACCGCGGTCGCGCAGCACGTACAGCTGGAACCACATCGGGCGCTGGATCGCCGGTGCCACTTCCTCGATCGGGCACACCGAGACGGTGGACAGGGTGAACGGGATGCCGCGGCTGTCTGCCGCGTGCGCCGCCTGCACTTCGCCGCGCCGGGCATACATGCCGGTCAGGCCAACCGGCGCCAGCGCCACCGGCATCGCCAGCTTTTCGCCGAACAGTTCGGTTTCCAGGCTCAGGTCGGACATGTTGCGCAGGATGCGCTGGCGCAGCGCGATGTCGGACAGGTCGGAAACGTTGCGCTTCAGCGTGTGCTCGGCATACGCGCCGCCATCGATGTAGTGGAACAGGAACGGCGGCAGCCGGCGTTGCGCTGCGGCACGGTAATCGGTGGAGGCGGAGATGATCATGGGGTCAACCGTGTGGGGAAGGTAGACGCGAGGCCCGCGCACGCCGGGCTTCGTTGTCATCGAGGGTGCGCAGCGTGGTGTGCACGAACTCGAGGTGGGCATGCGCGGCGGCGCGCGCGCGTTCGGGGTCGCCGGCCAGCACCGCGTCCATCATCTCGCGGTGCTGGTCGGACAGTGGCGAGAAGGTCCTCGCCGAGGTGTAGAGCTTCTCGCGGCTCTGCGAGATATTGGTCTGCAGCAGTTCGAACAGCCCGCGCATCACCTGCAGCAGCACCAGGTTGTGCGACGCCTCGGCGATGGACAGGTGGAAGGCCGCGTCGGCCTCCGCTTCGCCGGTGGGATCGTCTTTGCCGTGCGCATCCATCATGGTCTGGAACGCCTGCGCGATGCGGGTGCGGTCCTCGTCAGTGGCGCGCAGCGCGGCGTGCCAGGCGGTGGCGCCTTCCAGTGCGTGGCGGATCTCCAGCACGTCGAAGCGGTATTCCGGGTCGCCCTGGAACAGCGGCAGGTACGGCGCCAGCGGTTCATCCAGTGCCTGTCGCGCCCGCGCCGCCGGTTCGGCCACATAGGTGCCGCCACCGACCCGCGCCGTCAACAGGCCCTGGCTGGCCAACTGTGCGATCGCCTCGCGCAATGCAGTACGCGAGACCCCCAGCTGCACCGCCAGGGTGCGCTCGGCCGGCAGCCGGTCACCCGGCTGCAGCCGCTGTTCCTGCACCAGGCCGCGCAGCTGCGCAGCCACCTTGTCCGAAATACGTTGCGTGCTCATGGCGCCATTGTGGCCCGAAGCGCGCAGCGGGTGGTCGGCCGACCGTGCATGGCTCAGGGAATCATCCAGGTCAGCCAGTAGGCCTGGGCCAGGGTGATCAGGCCGACCATCGTGGTGAAGATCAGGCTGTGCTTGACGGTGAAGCGGAACAGGTCCGATTCCTTGCCGGCCAGCCCCACCGCGGCGCAGGCAATGGCAATCGACTGCGGCGAGATCATCTTGCCGGTGACGCCACCGGTGGTGTTGGCCGCCACCAGCAGCACGTCGGACACGCCGATCTGCTGTGCGGTGGTGGCCTGCAGTGCCGAGAACAAGGCATTGGACGAAGTGTCCGAGCCGGTCAGGAACACCCCCAGCCAGCCAAGGAACGGCGAGAAGAACGGGAACGCATCACCGGTGTGTGCCAGTGCCAGGGCAAGCGTGGCCGACAGCCCCGAGTAGTTGGCGATGAAGGCGAAGGCCAGCACCATGCCGATCGAGTAGATCGGCATGCGCAGCTCGCGCACCGTCTCACCGAAGGTCTGCAGCGCCGAACGGGCCGGCATGCGCAGCGCGATGATGGCGATCACCGCAGCGAGGATGATCGAGGTACCGGTGGCCGAGAACCAGTCGAACTTGTAGATCGCCTCGTAGCTGAGCGGCGCGTCCACGATCGGTGGCATCTTCTGCACCATCTGGTCCAGGCCCGGCACCGGGATCTTCAGCACCCAGTTCTCCAGCGGGCCGCCCGCCGCGAACAGCGACTTGAACGGCTTGATGCTCCACAGCGTAACCATCGCGGTGAGGATCAGGAACGGCGACCAGGCCTTGGCGATCTGGCCGACGCTGTAGCGCGGCGCCTCCAGCGCCTGTGCGGCCGCCTCGGCGCTGGTTTCGGTATCGAAGCGGAAGATCCGCACCGGCTTCCAGCGACGCAGGAACAGGGTCAGGCACACCAGCGATGCCAGCGAGGCGGTGATGTCCGGCAGTTCCGGGCCAATGAAGTTGGAGGTCAGGTACTGCGCGATGGCGAACGAGCCCCCGGCCACCAGCACCGCTGGCCAGGTTTCCCTGATGCCGCGCCAGCCATCCATGATCGCCATGATCCAGAACAGCACGATGATGGTAAGGAACGGCAGCTGGCGGCCGGCCATCTGGCCGATCTCGAATGCGTCCAGGCCGGTGACCTGCCCGGCCACGATGATCGGAATGCCCATCGCACCGAACGCCACCGGCGCGGTGTTGACGATCAGGCACAGGCCGGCGGCATACAGCGGCTTGAAGCCCAGCCCGACCAGCAGCGCCGCAGTGATCGCCACCGGCGCACCGAAGCCGGCCGCGCCTTCCAGGAAGGCCCCAAAAGCGAAACCGACCATCAGCATCTGCAGGCGCTGGTCTTCAGTCACCGACAGGATCGAGGCACGGATGATGTCGAACTGACCGGTCTTGACCGAGACCTTGTAGAGGAATACCGCGCCGATGATGATCCAGGCGATAGGCCACAGGCCGTAGACGAAGCCGAAGCCGGCCGCACCCAGCGCCTGGCTCAGCGGCATGCGATAGAACAGCAGGGCCACGCCGAGCGCGATGGCCACGGTGATCGTACCGGCCAGCCAGCCCTTCATGCGCAGCACGGCCAAGGCAATGAAGAAGAACGCGATCGGCAGCAGCGCGATCAGGCTGGACAACCACAGGTTGCCGGCGGGGTCGTACAGGTGTTGCCAGGGCTGCATGAAGGCTCTCGACTGGGGGCGGGATGTGCTCCACCGCAGGCGGTGGGTCGCCGTGGCCGATACTTATTGGTAGTACCAATAAGCAAAATCATCGAGCCACTCAGGGCGGATTTAACCGTCACTCCGGCGAAGCGCCTATTAGACCATAGGGCTAGGCGCCATATTGGTCCGACCAAATAGACCCTGATGGTAGTGCCGGCCGCTGGCCGGCAACTCGAGATTCCCTTACGAAATCCGCCTCTCCAACCGCCGCATCACCGCCAGCACCAGTACGCACAGCACGCTGACCCCGATCGCGATCACGTACTTGCCGATGCCCACGGCAATGCCGATGGCGGCGGCCATGATCAGTGAACTGGCGGTGGTCAACCCGCTGACCTGGTCTTCGCGCGAACCGCGCAGGATGGTGCCGGCCGCAACGAAACCGACGCAGGCCACCACCGCTTCAATCAGTCGCACCGGGTCGACCTGCAGCAGGTCGCGGTAGCGCTCCTGCTGGAAATGCTCGGCCACCGAATCACCGAGGCCGACGATCAGCGCAGCGGCGCCAGCAATCAGCATGTGCGTGCGCAGGCCGGCAGCGTGCTTGCCCATTTCGCGCTCGACGCCGAGCACGCCACCAAACAGCATCGCCGCGCCTACGCGCAGCAGGATCGAGACATCCTGGGTGAGTTCCATCGCCGCCTCCGGGTATTTCCGGCAGCGTTGCGTGCACAGCGTGGGACGGGGGTGAAGGCAGCACCACGGCTCGTTCACCCGGTGGCGCCCGGCCGCGCCCGGCGCCATCGGTGATCAACGCATCACTGCGCCAGGTAGCCACCATCGATCGCGTAATAGGCACCGGTTGCGAACGAGGCGTCGTCGCTGGCCAGCCAGGCCACCAGCGCCGCCACTTCTTCCGCCGTGCCCAGCCGCTTCAACGCGTGCCGCCCTTCCAGCGTGGCGCGCACCTTCGGGTCCATCTTCTCCAGCAACGGCGTGCTGATGAACCCCGGACCGACCGCATTGACACGGATACCGTCGCCCGCGTGCTCCCAGGCAGCGGTCTGGGTCAGCCCGACCACGCCGCGCTTGGCCGCGACATAGGCGGTGGAACCGGCATAGCCCACCTGGCCCAGGATCGACGCCATGTTGATGATGCTGCCACCGGAACCCGCTGCACGCATCGCCTGGATCTGCGCACGCTGGCACAGGAATACGCTGGTCAGGTTGACATCGATGACGCGCTGCCAGCCATCGATCGGATAGTCACCACTGCTGGCGGCCGGTCCACCGATGCCGGCATTGTTGACCGCCACATGCAGGCCGCCCAGTTCCTTCACCGTGCGCTGCACCGCTGCCTCGACGGCGGCATCAGCGGTCACGTCCAGCGCAATGCCGATCGCCTGTGCACCGCTGCCCTGCAGCTGCGCCACCGTCGCATCCACCGCGTCCTGTTTCAGATCCCAGACCGAAATACGCGCACCGGACGCAGCCAGGGTCTGTGCGACCGCCAGGCCGATGCCGGATACACCTCCGGTCACGATCGCGGTCTTGCCGGTGAGCTGGTAGACAATCATCTGCATTCTCCATCTGTGGGGGTTTCGATGCGGCTGGCCGCTGTTGAACCCTCACGCTACGACGTTGCCTGTGATGACCCGGCAGACAGTGCGCCCACGAACGATCGTTCCACCCATAAAACCTCAACTCAAGTTTATGTAGGGAATTGCGTATGGATATGCATGCAAAACGCCGCCGTATGTTCTGCGCAGCAATCAACTTGGCCGTATTGATCAATCGTTTTGACCATCTCGAAATCAAATACAGATGAATCAGGGCGACAATAGGAAACGTTTCCAGTTTCTTCGACACACACATTCCAATCTGGCGTTTCCCCAGCCATCCGGCATGCCGTCGCCACCGCATCGCAGCGGGTCTGCACAGGCCACCACCGGACGTGCATCTGCATCGCAGAGCGCATGGGCCAGGCACAGCCAGCGTCCACCTCCTGCGTACGTGCCGAGCAATGTCCCGATACTTCACTTTTGCCGATTACCGCCGTTTCGGCCACCGCCACGGCTTTGATTACCGCGCCGATCCGGAACACCTGCGCGACGACCAGTGGGCCGGCCACGGCGAGGTCAACGAGCAGTTCCTGCGCGGCGGCATGAGCCTGATCGCGTCCGACGTGCATAATCGTTTCCCGTACGTCGCCACCGCCCAGCAGAGCCCGGGGCTGGCCATCCGCGTAATGCTGCAGGGCCAGGTCGACGTCCGCATGCCACGACGCGCGGGCTTCACTCTGCGTGCCGGCACCGCGATGACCGCGCACCATCGCGAGCAGGTCGAGATGACCGGCGCACACCCAGGCGAGACGCGCATGCGCGGGGTCAGCGTGATGGTGCCGGCCGAGATCGATCCGGACCTGTTCCAGCTGCCGCAGCTACATGCTGCGCTCAACACCCACCTGGAGTGCCGCCACTGGGCGATTCCGCACACCCTGCTGCCGGTGCTGGGCCAGCTGTTCGACAGCCCCTGGCAGGACGGCATCGATGCGCTGTGGCGCGAGGGCGTGGCCCTGCAGCTGCTGGCCGTCGGCCTGCAGGCCGAGGATCTGCAGACCGACCACGTGCGCACGCTGCGCGCGGGACAGCGCGAGCGCCTGGAGCGTGTGCGCGCTTACCTGCACGATGATCCCAGCCACGCCCACAGCCTGCTTGAACTGGCCCAGCTGGCCTGCATGAGCCCGAGCTCGCTGCGCCGCCATTTCGCCCAGCAGTACGGCTGCTCGGTGTTCGACTACCTGCACGAGCAGCGCATGCGCCACGCCGAACAAGGCCTGCGCGAAGACGGCTGGACCGTCGAGCAGGCTGCGGCCGCCAGTGGCTATCGCCATCCCAGCAACTTCGCGGCCGCTTTTCGCAAGCGCTTCGGACTGGTGCCCAGCCGCTGGCGCACCGGCCCTTCAAAGGTCGGGTAGCAGCTTCTGCCCTG
>NZ_JAOEDV010000102.1:0-14098 GCF_029837545.1 Stenotrophomonas sp. GD04024
AATTTGCCTTCCTGGAAATCGACGAAGGCCTGCATCAGTTCCTGCCGCGTGTTCATCACGAACGGACCGTGCCGCATCACCGGCTCGCGCAGCGGACGGCCGGCCACCAGGATCAACCGCGCGCCATCACGGCCGGCCGAGATGTGCAGCTGTTCACCGCCGCCCAGCACCGCCAGTTCCTGGCGCGCCACGTCACGCGCGGCGTCCTGCTCGCCCACCGTCATTGCACCTTCGAATACATAGGCAAACGCGTTGTGCCCTTCCGGCAGTGCGTAGGTCCAGGCGCGGTCGGGCGCCAGCGTGATGTCCAGGTAGAGCGGATCGGTGGCCGGCTGCACGATCGGCCCGCGGGTACCGTCGACGCTGCCGGCAATCACCTTCACCTCCACGCCGGCGGCCGGCTGCACCAGCGGAATGCGCTCGGGCGCGAACTCCTGGTACTTCGGCTCGGTCATCTTGTCCTTCGCCGGCAGATTCACCCACAGCTGGAAACCACGCATCTGCCCGCTTTCCTGTTCGGGCATCTCCGAATGCACCAGGCCGCGCCCCGCCGTCATCCACTGCACGCTGCCCGGGGTCAGCAGGCCTTCGTTGCCGTGGTTGTCGCGGTGCCGCATGCGCCCGTCGAGCATGTAGGTCACCGTCTCGAAACCACGGTGCGGATGCTCGGGGAAACCTGCGATGTAGTCCTCGGCGCGGTCGGTGCCGAATTCATCGAGCAGCAGGAACGGATCCAGGTCGGGCAGCGTCGGGCCACCGATGACGCGGGTCAGGCGCACGCCGGCACCATCGGAGGTGGGCATGCCACGGATGGTGCGCAGTACGCGGACCGGTTCGGGAAAGCTCATGGCGACTCCTGTTGGATGGATGCCCCTGAAGATGGACGCCACACGGCCGGACGCCAATGGACGGCTCCGCAACCGATTGTTCCATCGCTGATGTTCGCTGCACGTCAGCATTCCCTTCGTACGACCAAAGTACTACCGCAGATTCGTCCTGTGCCAATTGACCGTGTCGAGGGCAAGCAGGACTCTTTGTCTGTCTTTCCGGGAGAGAGCACCTCATGAAAGGGTTTTCCAAACTGGGCTGGGCGGTACTCGCCCTGCTCGGCGCGTTCTGTCTGGGCACCGTGGCGCTGCGTCGCGGCGAACACATCAATGCCCTGTGGATCGTCGTCGCGGCGGTGTCGCTGTACCTCGTCGCCTATCGCTTCTACAGCCTGTTCATCGCCAACAAGGTGATGCAGCTCGATCCGACCCGGGCCACCCCGGCGGTGATCAACAACGATGGC
Source organism: Stenotrophomonas sp. GD04024 (assembly GCF_029837545.1). Lineage (NCBI taxonomy): Bacteria > Pseudomonadati > Pseudomonadota > Gammaproteobacteria > Lysobacterales > Lysobacteraceae > Stenotrophomonas > Stenotrophomonas sp. GD04024. The sequence continues at coordinate 1,292 of NZ_JAOEDV010000102.1, forward strand.
CTGGACTACGTGCCGACCAACAAGCACGTGCTGTTCGGCCACCACTTCGCCGCCATCGCCGGCGCCGGCCCGCTGGTCGGCCCGGTGCTGGCCGCGCAGATGGGCTACCTGCCCGGCCTGCTGTGGCTGGTGGTGGGCGTCGTGCTGGCCGGTGCGGTGCAGGACTTCATGGTCCTGTTCCTGTCCAGCCGCCGCAACGGACGCTCGCTGGGTGACCTGGTGCGCGAGGAGATGGGCCAGGTGCCCGGCACCATCGCCCTGTTCGGTGCCTTCCTGATCATGATCATCATCCTGGCCGTGCTGGCGATGGTGGTGGTCAAGGCACTGGCCGAGAGCCCCTGGGGCATGTTCACGGTGATCGCAACGATGCCCATCGCGATCCTGATGGGCGTGTACATGCGCTACATCCGCCCCGGCAAGATCGGCGAGATCTCGATCGTTGGCCTGATCCTGCTGCTGGCCGCGATCTGGTTCGGCGGCAAGGTCGCGGCCGACCCGACCTGGGGCCCGGCGTTCACCTTCACCGGCACCCAGATCACCTGGATGCTGATCGGCTATGGTTTCGTCGCTTCGGTACTGCCAGTGTGGCTGCTGCTGGCACCGCGTGACTACCTGTCGACCTTCCTCAAGATCGGTACGATCATCGCGCTGGCCATCGGCATTCTGGTGGTGATGCCGGAACTGAAGATGCCGGCGCTGACCCAGTTCGCCGCCAGCGGCGATGGCCCGGTGTGGAAGGGCGGCATGTTCCCGTTCCTGTTCATCACCATCGCCTGCGGTGCGGTGTCCGGCTTCCATGCGCTGATTTCCTCCGGCACCACGCCGAAGCTGCTGGCCAATGAAGCGCACATGCGCTACATCGGCTATGGCGGCATGCTGATGGAATCGTTCGTGGCCGTGATGGCGCTGGTGGCGGCTTCGATCATCGATCCGGGCATCTACTTCGCGATGAACAGCCCGGCGGCGGTGATCGGCCCGGATGTGGCGTCGGCCGCGCACTACATCACCAATACCTGGGGCTTCACCATCACCCCGGAACAGCTGACCGCCACGGCCGCGGCGATCGGCGAGCCAACCATCCTGCACCGCGCCGGTGGCGCACCCACGCTGGCGGTGGGCATCGCACAGATCCTGCACCAGGCGATTCCAAGCAGCAGCGACGCAATGATGGCGTTCTGGTACCACTTCGCGATCCTGTTCGAAGCGCTGTTCATCCTGACCGCGGTGGACGCCGGCACCCGTGCCGGGCGCTTCATGCTGCAGGACCTGCTGGGCAACTTCGTGCCAGCGTTGAAGAAGACCGAGTCGTGGACCGCCAACATCATCGGCACCGCCGGCTGCGTGGCGCTGTGGGGATATCTGCTGTACACCGGCGTGGTCGATCCGTTCGGGGGCATCCAGACGCTGTGGCCGCTGTTCGGCATTTCCAACCAGATGCTGGCCGGCATCGCGCTGATGCTGGGCACGGTGGTGCTGTTCAAGATGAAGCGTGACCGCTACGCGTGGGTCACCGCGGTGCCGGCGGTGTGGCTGCTGATCTGCACCACCTACGCCGGCTTCATCAAGATCTTCGACAGCAACCCGGCGCAGGGCTTCCTGGCACAGGCGCACAAGTTCCAGGCGGCGCTTGCCAGCGACACCATCACCGCGCCGGCCAAGTCGGTGGCGCAGATGAAGCAGATCGTGGTCAACGCCTACGTCAATACCGGGCTGACCGCGCTGTTCCTGCTGGTGGTGGGCGCGGTGCTGGTGTATTCGATCAAGACCATCCTGGCCGCCCGCCGCAACCCGCAGCGCAGCGACCGCGAGACCCCGTACGTGGCGCTGAAGCCGCATGAAATGGTGGATCTGTGATGAGCACGCAACTGGTTCCCGCCGGCCAGTACCAGGCGCACCGCCGCATCTGGCGGCGCCTGGTGCAGACCGCTCGGCTGTGCTGTGGGATTCCTGATTACGACAACTACGTCCGGCACATGCTGGAAAAGCATCCGGACCAGGAGCCGATGGACTACAAGACGTTCTTCCGCGAGCGGCAGGAAGCACGTTATGGCGGCCGCAATGGCGGTCGCTGCTGTTGAAGTTGTGTGTGGGTGGCGGGCTTGCAGCCCGCCGCCCGCCGATTCAACTTCAACTGCAACTGCAAGAGCGTCGGCTCTGGGTTTCTGTTTGGTTGGCGGGGCGGTGTGGGCTTGCAGGACACGCCGTAAACCCTTCCATGGGGGCTCGATGGCGCCATCCATGGCGCCAACGGTCCTGCAAGCCCACACCGCCCACCTCTGACAGATTGCCGGTGACGGCGAGACACATGCGGGGTCAGATCCGTTTCCCGAAGGAAACGGATCTGACCCCATTTTGTTTATCGATATCTGACAGATGTGCCGACCAACGGTCGGCACCCACCAACAGCCGCGTGAACCTGTCGAAGGCGGGGCACTGTGGGTGTGCGGGGTGTGAGCCGCATGGATGCGGCGGCCAAGCCCCCATGGATGGGTTTACGGCGTCCCCGCACACCCACAGTGCCCCGCCAACCCACGGAATGCCGCTTCGGCTTTTGACGTTGCCGTTGATTGAAGCGGGTGCAGGGCTGCAAGCCCTGCCGACCTACTCCACCAGGGTGATGGGGGTGAGCGTGACCTTGGCGTTGTTGGCTGCCCCCAGGCGATCGGTATAGGCCTGCCCGCGCTGCAGCAGGTAGAAGCTGTCCAGGTAATCGATGTCGTTGGAGAACCACGACGACGGCATCGCCTTGAGGATCGCGCCGGCAATATCGGCAATGACCGCATACTCTGGTGCGAACGCACCCAGCGCTGCCTTCACACCGTTGCTCAACGCCACCAGCAGGTCCTGGTAGTTGGTGTCACCGTCATCCTCGAACAACTGCACGTTGGCGGCGTTGAACCGATAGTTGCCCCACAGGACCAGCGCCTGCTGCGGCGTGTAGTCGGTCTTGTCATGGTCCAGGTAGGGCATGTCGACCGTGGCCATCTCCGGCTCCGCCTTGCCGATCTGCAGCCCGGACACCACCGCGAACACCTCCGCCGCGCCCAGTGCCCACGGCTCCTGGTCGTCGGCCAGGCGGATGCGGTCCAGCCGGGTGATGTCCAGTGATGCACGCGCGCCATCGGCCGACAGCTGGATGCGCTCGGGCGATTGCAGGCCCCGTGCGCGCAGGCCGGCGTTGACCAGCGCCATGCCCTCCTGCACCGAGCGCCGGGTATCGACATCGACGATCAAGACCGGGAATGCCGGTGCCTGCCTTGCGTCCAGCACATGCGCGCGGCCCTGCGCGTCGTAGGCCGTCAGCGTGGTCCAGTCACGATCATTGCCCCGTGGCAGGCTGGCCACCCACAACTGGCGTGGCGCGATGTCAGCTAGCGACTGGCCCTCCGGCACATAGGCGCGCAGCTGGAGCAGCCCCTCGCCCTGCGCTGGCAAGCCCTTGGCCTGGCGCAGGTGCTGATCGTTGCTGGCCAGCGAGACGCTGGCCTGGGTGCGGACGCCCGGGTCGAAGCGCTCCATCACGGCGTCCAGTGCCACGCCCCGTTCCGGTGAGGCCGCCAGCGTGGTGCGCACGGCCTCGGCGAAGCCGGGTTGGGCAATCAATCCCGCCACCTCACGCGCACTGGCCTCGGTTACGGCCTGTATCTGGGCACCACGCGCGGCAGCATCGCCTTGCGCAGCTGCCCCGGCGCTGGCCAACAGCAGTGCCAGCAGCGTGGCCCCCCCAATCATCCGTCGATGCGTCATTCCAGCCCCCAGGCAACGTCGCTGCGGATGAGCGACAGGTGCTGTCTACGCTACGTCGCGATCACCATACGATCCGGCATGTACCGCACAGTTCCGCCTGCGGCCTGCAAAAAAAGAGCCGAGCATCGGCTCGGCTCTACACGGGATCGCGATGCCAGGCGTGGCCCGGCTCAGCCGGTGGCCATCCACTTCAGGATCAAGCCGGTGACATACGCCAGGCCCGTACCGGTGGCATAGCCCACCGTGCCCAGCAGCACGCCCACCGGAGCCAGCGTGGGGTGGAAAGCCGCCGCCACCACGGGGGCCGATGCCGCCGCACCGATGTTGCCCTGCGAACCGATCGCGAAGAAGAACAACGGCGCGCGCAGCAGCTTGGCAACGATCCAGAGCACCAGCACGTGCGTGGCCATCCAGATCGCACCCAGCAGGAACAGCCACGGACGATCCAGCAGCGACAGCAGGTTCATCTGCATGCCGATGCAGGCGATCAGGAAGTACAGGAACACCGTGCCCAGCCGCGAGGCACCCGCCGCTTCCAGCCGGCGTGCACGGGTGAAGCTCAGGCCCAGGCCCATTGCGGTGGACAGCAGGATCACCCACACGAACTGGCTGTCCAGGCTGAACTGGCTGGCCCAGCTGACGTTGGCCTTGAACCAGCCCGACAGCGGCGCCGCGATCGCATGGGCCAGGCCGACGCCGCCCAGCGCCACGCCGACGATCACCATCAGGTCGGTCATGCTGGGAATGCGCGCATTCTGCGCCTCGTAGGCACTGATGCGGGCCTTCATCTCGTCGATGGCGCGGGTATCGGCGCCGTTGCGGGTGTCGATCTGCTGCGCACGATTGGCCAGGAACAGCAGGATCGCCATCCACAGGCTGGCGCAGGCCACGTCGACCACCGCGAACTGTCCGAAGGTGGTGGCATCGGTACCGAACACTTCGCGCATCGCGACCATGTTGGCGCCGCCGCCAATCCAGCTGCCAGCCAGCGCGGCCATGCCGGCCCAGGTGTCGCCGGCCACGGTTTCCGGGTGGATCAGCTTCATCAGCTGGAACGAGACGATGGCGCCGAGCATGATGCCGGCGGTACCGGCACAGAACACCAGCAGCAGCTTCGGGCCGAGCTTGATGACGCCCTTCAGGTCGATCGACAGGGTCAGCAGGACCAGCGCCGCAGGCAGCAGCACATCACGTGCGACCGGGTTGTACAGCGAGGTGTTGTGGCCGTCGATGACACCGGCGGTGTTGTAGATGGCGGGGATGAAGTAGCACAGCAGCAGTGCCGGCACCCAGGCGAAGATCTTCTTCAGCAAGGGGGTCGGACCGCTGGCAGCCCAGAAGATCAGGGCCAGGGTGGCGGCAATCAGGCCCAGTCCAACGATGTCGTTGCTGATCAGGGCAGTAGCGGGTTCGGTCGGCATGGGATCCTCTGTCGATCGAAAGAGCGGGAAAAAAAAGCGCCGCATGAAGCGGCGCAGGTTGAGATTAACATTGTCTTCACGCCGGGTCATGCTGCAGTGCCGACCACGACCCCATCCCCTCCGGGAGCCTCCCCATGCAGCTCGGCGCTTTCTCGGTCAGCCTCTCGGTGAAGGACCTGGCCGCCTCCCGTGCGTTCTATGAAGCGCTGGGCTTCACGGTCACCGGTGGTGACCCGGCACAGAACTGGCTGGTGTTGCGCAGCAACGGTACGGTGATCGGACTGTTCCAGGGCATGTTCGAGGGCAACCTGCTGACTTTCAATCCTGGCTGGGACCAGCACAAGCAGGAACTGCCCCACTTCCAGGACGTACGTGAACTCCAGGCCGAGCTGGACTCCAAGGGCATCGAGCTGGCAGTACGTACCGACCCTGAGGGCCAGGGTACCGGCTACCTGCAGCTGGCCGATCCTGATGGGAATGTGATCCTGATCGACCAGCACGTGGCGCGCCCGGACGGACGGTGACCACTGCTGGGTAGGCGTCGACCTTGGTCGACGGACAGCATGCCAACCAAGGTTGGCATCTACCACGACACAGGCCGCCCATTGCCTGGGTAGGCGTCGACCTTCGTCGACGTACAGCATGCCAACCAAGGTTGGCATCTACCACGACACAGGCCGCCCATTGCCTGGGTAGGCGTCGACCTTGGTCGACGTACAGCATGCCAACCAAGGTTGGCATCTACCACTACACGGGCGGCCCATTGCCTGGGTAGGCATCGACCTTGGTCGACGTACAGCATGCCAACCAAGGTTGGCATCTACCACGACACAGGCCGCCCATTGCCTGGGTAGGCGTCGACCTTGGTCGACGGGCAGTATGCCAACCAAGGTTGGCATCTACCGGCGCGGCCCGATCAGGCCGGGCGCGATGCGCTGAAATCCAGGGTGGCGCGCGTACCTCGCGCTGCGCAGGGCTGCAGCCGCAGGGTCCATCCCAGGTGTTCGCACAGGCGCGCGATCAGGTCCAGGCCGATGCCCCCACCGCGGTCGGCGCGGTCGCCCCGGGCCATGCGCGCGTGAATCGCGGCGATCTCCTCCGGGCTCATGCCGTGCCCCGGGTCCTGCAGGGTGAGCACTGCCGACGAACTTAGTTGCAGTTCGATATGGCCACGCCCGCTGTTCTCGATGGCATTGCGCAGCAGGTTGCCGATCGCCGCCTGTACCACCGCCAACGGCGCGACGATGTCCACCGGCGCGGCCTGGATGCCGATGCTGAGGTCCTTGTCGCCAAGCAGGTGGCGGTGGTCATCGACAATCTCGGGCAGCAGCTGGTCCAGCGCGATGCGCTCGGCGCGAGCGGCCAGTCGCGCCGGATCGCGTGCCAGCACCAGCAGCAGCTCGATCAGCTGCTCAACGCTCTGCGCCGTACGCAGCACGCGCTGCATCTGCTGGCGCGCCCGATCCGGCAGGCCCGGCTGTTCCAGTGCCAGTTCCGCGGCGCCGGTCATCACCGCGATCGGCGTGCGCAGCTCATGGCTGGCGGTACTGATGAACACCCGCTCACGCTCGACGAACTGCTCGTTGCGGTCCAGGTAGTCATTCAGCGCATCGGCGATGGTATGCAGCTCGGAACTGCCGCGCGGGTCCACGTTGATGCGCTGCCCCTGCACACCCGGCCGCAGCGCACCGATATGCTGGGCCAGCAGGCTCAGCGGACGCACCATCCGCTCCATGCCAAACGAAGCCATCAGCACGGTGACGAAGATCATGATCACCCCGGCCAGCATCACCCAGCGCGTCGCGAACTGCTCCAGGTCATGGAAGTCGGAGATGTCCAGCGCCAGCGCCACCCGCCCCATCGAGCCGGTGTCGCGCACCATCACGGCGGTCTGCCGCCCCTTGATCGGTACCCCATCGTGCAGCCCTGGGTGCAGCGTGCGAACGCTCTCGGGCATGTTGCCTTCATCGAAACGGAACAGGCTGAGCGTGTCCGAGTCCTGCCAACGGTAATGCGGCTCGTGCTCGGTATGGTCGACGATGCTGTCCAGTTCGGAGTTGAGCAGCGCGCGCCAGGCCGCATGCTCGGCATGCTCGTGAACGTAGTTGCCGACGCTGAACACCGCGATCGACAACAGCGCCAGGTAGCCCAGCAACCACCACACCACGCGCCGGTACAGCGGGCCCGGCTTACGCGCCTTCATCGTCTTCCCTGGCCGGATCGCTGGCCGAAGTCACGGCCAGGCGATAACCGACCCGCGGCAGCGTGTGGATCAGCTTGTCGGCAAACGGGCCATCGACGCTGCGGCGCAGTTCGTAGACATGCGAACGCAACAGGTCTCCATCCGGTGGCTCGTCGCCCCACAGCGCGAACTCCAGCTGCTGGCGGGTGACCGCTCCGGGGCTGGCGCGCATCAGCACTTCCAGCAGCTTGCGGCAGGCCGGGTACAGATGCAGTACCTGGCTGCCGCGCTGCGCCTCCAGGGTGGCCAGGTCCAGCACCAGGTCGCCCACCTGCAGCCGCTTGCGCGGATTGCGGCCCTGCGCACGCAGCAGCAGCGCCTCCAGCCGCACCTCCAGCTCGGGAAGAGCAAACGGCTTGGTCAGGTAGTCGTCGGCACCGGCGCGGAAGCCGGCGATCTTGTCCGGCAGCTCGTCACGTGCGGTCAGCATGATCACCGGCACTTCCGAGGCGTGCTCGGCGCGCAGGCGGCGCAGCACCTCCGGCCCCTCCATGCGCGGCAGCATCCAGTCCAGGATCACCGCATCGTAGGGGTGGCTGCCGGCCAGGTGCAGGCCAGTGATGCCATCCGGGGCCACGTCCAGCACATGCCCGCGCGACTCGAAATAGTCGAACAGGTTGGCCACCAGCTGGCGGTTGTCCTCGATCACCAACAGACGCATGCACGAAACATCCACGGAAGTTCGTAACATGGTAGCGCTGCCCATGTCGGAATGCGGTCGCCTTGGCCACCTCCGACGCTTTTCCCACCCCCGCCGCCTCAGAATGGCTGTTTTGCTCCCGGAGCCCGCCGTGCCCGTAGCCCTGCCCCGTCGTTGGCGCCTGCCCCTGTTGTGGCTGCTGATCATTGCCGCGCTGGCGGCCGGTATCGGCATGCGCCAGCCGCAACCGCCGGACGAGCCCCGCTTCGTGCTGGCTGCCCGCACCATGGTCGAGAGCGGGCAATGGCTGCTGCCACACCGTGGCGTCGAGCTGTATGCGGAAAAGCCTCCGGTGTTCATGTGGCTGCAGGCGGCGGCCTACGAGGTGGTCGGCAGCTGGCAATGGTCATTCCTGCTGCCCTCGCTGCTGGGCGCCCTGCTCAGCCTGTGGCTGGTCTCGGACCTGGCGCGGCGCCTGTGGTCACCCCGGCATTCGCTCTATGCCGTGGCTGCGCTGTTCTGCACCTTGCAGTTCGGCCTGATGGCCAAGCGCGCGCAGATCGACATGGTGCTGGTGGGCATGACCACGGTGGCCCTGTGGGGCCTGATGCGCCACCTGTGCGAGCGACCCAACCTGCCCGCCCTGTGGCTGGCCGGTTTCGCCGCCGGTGTCGGCACGGTGACCAAGGGCGTGGGTTTCCTGCCGCTGCTGATGGTGCTGCCCTGGTTCGGCTGGCGGCTGTACCAGCGTCGCCGCGGCCATGTGGTGGACGGCCCGCATCCGGCCAGCCTGCTCTGGCTGATCCCGGCCTTCCTGCTGGGCGTGGGGGTGTGGCTGGCACCGCTGGGCTGGGCCCTGCTGCATGCGCCCAGCGCCGAGCTGCAGGCCTACGCGCATGAGCTGTTGTTCAAGCAGACCGGCACCCGCTACGCCAACGCCTGGCATCACCGCCAGCCCGTCTGGTACTACCTGCAGGTGATCCTCACCCTGTGGCTGCCGGGCAGCCTGCTGCTGCCGCTGCTGTTCAAGCCATGGTGGCGCCGCCTGCGCCGTGGCGACCGCCGGCAGTGGCTGCTGCTGGGCTGGGCGCTGCTGGTGCTGGTGTTCTTCAGTGCCAGCCCGGGCAAGCGCGAGGTCTATCTGCTGCCGATGCTGCCGGCCATGGCGCTGGCCGTCGCACCGCTGCTGCCGGGCCTGCTGCGCCGGCTGTGCGTGCGCCGCTACCTGTTCGGCTACAGCGTGGTGCTGATGCTGGCCACCGGCGTGCTCGGCGTGATGCTGATGACCGAGCACCCGTGGGCGGTGGCGCAGCTGGAGCGCCGGGCCATGCCTGACACCCTGCTGCCGGTGCTCGGCGACGGCCTGCTGACCTTCGCCATCGCCCTGGCCACGTTGATCGTATGGCTGCGGGTACGGCGTGCTGCGACCCTGGTGCTGCTGACCCACGGCATGCTGTGGATGCTGTATGGACTGGTGCTGATCCCGGCGCTGGACCCCTACGCCTCGGCCTCGGCGCTGATGCGCCGGGTCGGCACACGGATCGGCCCCGATGCCGAACTGGCGCTGGTGGCCTGGCGCGAACAGAACCTGCTGCAGGCCGACCGCCCGGTGCGCGAGTTCGGCTTCAAGCGCCCCTGGGCCGAGCAATGGCACGATGCGGGCCCGTGGCTGGCCGGGGCGCCGGACAAGCGCTGGCTGCTGGTACTGGACGATGCGATGAGCCCGTGCGTGGACCCGGCCAAGGTGATCGACATCGGCGTGGCAAACCGCAATCGCTGGCAGCTGCTTCCGGGTACCGCCTGGGACCCGCAATGCCATGCCGAGCGGGCCGGGTCGACCGCCGAAGAAGACTGAACGTTGGCTCGTGCCGGGCAAACATTAACCCGGCACGAACGAGCGTCCGACCCTTCTCCGACATCCAGGTGACGAGCATGGCCGCGGATTCCCGAACCGCCCTTTCCCAGCATGCCCGTCCGTCCCATTGATTCGGTAGCGCCGCTTGCGACATCGCCGCTGGCGTCAAGATTTGCCGTAACTCACCTCTGGCTGCCTGTCGCCATCGGCCTGCCCGTGTTCGCGCTGCTGATGGGCTTCGGTGGCGACCAGTGGCTGGCCGACCACCTGTTCCGCCTTGAGGGTGGCCACTGGGCGTTGCAGGACGCCTGGGTCACCCGCACGCTCGTCCACAAGGTCGGCAAGTGGATGAGCACGGCCGCCGCGCTGGTGGCGATCCTGTTGTGCTTCCACCATTGGCGCAAGGGCCGTGACCGGACCCTGCGCTGGGCGCTGCTTTATGTCGTTGTTGCCATGGCGTTGGGCACCGGAGTGATCTCCCTGCTGAAGTCGCTGGTGCCGATGGAATGCCCGTGGGACCTGCTGCGCTATGGCGGCCACCAGCCCTTCATCGGACTGTTCACCCTGCGCCCGGCCGGCATGGCCCCGCAGGCGTGTTTCCCGGCCGGGCACGCCAGCGCGGGCTACGCCTGGCTTTGCCTGTACTTCTTCGCCCTGCTGTGGCGGCCGTCGTGGCGCTGGGCGGGGTTGTGGATCGGCCTGGGCAGCGGCCTGGTGTTCGGCATCAGCCAGCAGCTGCGCGGCGCGCACTTCCTTTCGCATGACGTTGCCACGGCCTTGACGTGCTGGCTGCTTTCGTTGGGCCTGTATGTCCTGATCCGCCGTCAGCTGGACCGTCCCCACCGCCAGGAGGCAAACGCATGAGCGCATCGGTCCAACGCTCTACCCGCCTGCCGCCCCTGGCAAGCGTCCTTCGCTGGCGGCCGCAGCTGTCCACCGAAGCACTGATCGCGCTGACCAGCCTGTTCTTCGCAGTGGCCGGCAACGGCCTGTTCTGGCACAGCGCGATGGCCAGCCATCCGGGCAGCCTGCGCTACGCCCTTTCGCTGCTGCTGTTGCTGCTGGGTACGCACGGCGTACTGCTCGGCATCCTGGTCTGGCGCTGGAACGCCAAGGTGGTGATCAGCCTGCTGCTGCTGGTGACTGCATTCGCCGCGCACTACATGAGCCGTTACCACATCTACCTGGATGCGGACATGCTGCGCAACGTGCTGGCAACCGACCCCAAGGAAAGCCGCGAACTGATGACGGTGTCGCTGGTGTGGCCGGTGCTGCTGCTGGCGGTGCTGCCGATGGTGGTGCTGTGGCGGGTGCAGCTGCGCCGCCGCAGCTGGGGCCGCAGCCTGCTGTGGCGCCTCGGCTTCCTGGTGGTGGCCGCAGTGACCGCGGTCGGCGGCGCGTTGATCTCGTTCCAGGACGTCTCGGCGCTGATGCGCAACCAGCGCGAAGTACGCTATCTCGCCACCCCGGCCAACGTGCTGCTGGGCATGCCGCGTGCACTGCGTGGCGACAATCCGGTGCAGCGCGCGCCGAAGCTGCCGATCGGCACCGACGCCAAGGCCACCCCGCGTGCACCGGCCAGCAAGCCGCGCCTGCTGGTGATCGTGATGGGCGAGACCGTGCGTGCGCAGAACTGGGGGCTCAACGGCGGCCGCAACACCACGCCGGAACTGGCGCAGGCGCCGGTGATCAACTTCCCGGACATGCACTCGTGCGGTACCAGCACCGAAGTCTCGCTGCCGTGCCTGTTCTCGCCATGGGGCCGCCACGACTACGACGAGAAGAAGATCCGCGCGCACCAGTCGCTGCTGCATGTGCTGAACCGTGCCGGTATCGCACCGCTGTGGCGTGACAACCAGTCCGGCTGCAAGGGCGTGTGCGAAGGCCTGGACTTCCAGTCGTTGTCCGACGCGACCACGCCGGGGCTGTGCGCCGATGGCCGCTGCATGGATGAGATCCTGCTGCAGGACCTGGCCACCCAGGTGCGCGCCAAACCCGGTGACCGGGTGGTGGTGCTGCACCAGCTGGGCAACCACGGCCCGGCCTACTTCGAGCGCTATCCGCCGGCATTCCGCCGCTTCACCCCGACCTGCGACACCCGTGACATCGGCCGCTGCTCGCGCGAGGAGATCACCAACAGCTACGACAATGCCGTGCTGTACACCGATCACTTCCTGAGCAAGACGATCGGCACGCTGCAGGGCCTGCAGGACTACGACACGGCGATGATCTACCTGTCCGACCACGGCGAGTCGCTGGGCGAGAAGGGCCTGTTCCTGCATGGCGTGCCCTACGCCATCGCCCCGGCCGAGCAGACCCGCGTGCCGATGACGATGTGGTTCTCGCCGGGCTTCGCCAGCAGCCGTGGACTGGACCTGCAGTGCGTGCGCAAGCGTTCGGCGGCGTACGCCGACCACGACAACCTGTTCCCGTCGGTGCTGGGCCTGATGCAGGTGAAGACCTCGCTGTACGAGCGCGACCGCGACGTGTTCGCCAACTGCGAAGGGTGAGGGTTGTTTGGCAGGGCTTGCAGCCCTGCACCTGCAGAGGCAACTGCAACCGCAACGGCCGAAGCAACAGCAACAGCGTGCATTCCGTGGGATGGCGGGGTGGGTCCGGTGGCGGGGGGCGCCGTAAATACGTCCATGTAGGCTCGGTCGCCGCATCCATGCGGCTCACGCCCCCGCCACCGGACCCACCCCGCCTTCGACAGTTTTCCGCGATCTGTTGGAACGGCAGTCTGCTCTGGTGGGTGTCGACCTTGGTCGACACGGTAGATCTGATTCAAATTTGATTTTCGATATCTGACAGATGTGTCGACCAAGGTCGACACCTACCAACAGTCGCGAGGATCTGTCAGAGGTGGGGCGGTGTGGGCTTGCAGGACCGTTGGCGCCATGGA
>NZ_JAOEDV010000103.1:0-12897 GCF_029837545.1 Stenotrophomonas sp. GD04024
ACGAATACTATGATACATCTCAATGAGTTATATCTTATCTTAAACAAATCTCTAAAATGGAACAAGTCACATTTAAAGTGCTTTGCGCTCATCATGCTTGTGATTATTTTAAAGCAAACATGTAATCTTTCTTCTGCATCTAAAGCCTTGCCCATCAAGTGCTTACCACAATCATTTTATCGACGTATGCAGCGCTTCTTTGCAGGTCAGTATTTTGATTATCGTCAAATTTCTCAGTTGATTTTCAATATGTTTTCATTCGACCAAGTGCAACTGACTTTAGATAGAACCAATTGGAAATGGGGAAAACGAAATATTAATATCCTGATGCTCGCAATCGTTTATCGTGGAATAGCGATACCTATCCTTTGGACATTGCTTAATAAACGTGGAAATTCAGATACGAAAGAGCGCATTGCTTTGATTCAACGCTTTATAGCCATTTTTGGTAAAGACCGTATTGTGAATGTGTTCGCAGACAGAGAGTTTATCGGTGAGCAGTGGTTTACATGGTTAATTGAACAAGACATCAACTTCTGCATTCGTGTTAAAAAAACTTCATTGTCACCAATCATTTAGGAAAGAATCATAAAATTAGTGATTTATTTCGCCATCTTAAAGTTGGTCAAATTGAATGTCGTAAACGACGGATTTTGGTTGGTCGGGTGAAACTATATATAAGTGCACTACAGTTAGAAAATGGAGAGCTTTTACTCGTCGTTTCTCCTCAGTTTAATGCCAATGCTATTCAGGATTATGCATTACGCTGGGAAATTGAAACCTTATTCAGTTGTCTCAAAGGACGCGGGTTTAATCTTGAAAATACGCGCTTGACAGACCCTAGACGAGTGAAAAAATTGATTGCGGTGTTAGCTATAAGCTTCTGTTGGTGTTACTTAACGGGTGAATGGCAACATGATCAAAAAAAAGCGATAAAAATAAAGAAGCATGGACGACTCTCAATGAGTTTATTTCGCTATGGTTTAGACTATGTTCAAATGGCGATTCAGCGTTTAATTGGTTTTGGGAAAAAAGAAGAGTTTAAGGAAATTTTGGCAATTTTAAGAAGGCAGAATCCTGATAGGATAAGGGTTCTGTGAAATTTGTCGTGTACAGAGGTTCATTTTATAAACCTTTCAATAGTTTTGTAGCTCTTTATACATTTGATACCGCGTATAGCAGATATATAACACGGCGATGTTAATAGAGATTGCATGAAGAATGATGATCAGGTTGGCACCCGATAATTCATCATATAAGGGCGAATAAAACGCATAAACGACTGAGAGTTCAGACATTAAAATCCAAAAAAAGCGGATAGAGGGGATATATCTAAAAGCTTCACTTTTTGCTTAATTTGTTTTTGCTGACTCATATTTCTCACCATTAGATTACAGCCATTAATATTGATTAATGATTTCATCCATCACATAAATTGAGTAGTTGTACTGGTCTAAGCGATATTTGCTTTCTTCAGTATGTTCACTGGCCAATGCTTGTAGTTGAGTTTCGTTCATGGAAGAAGCATAGCGGTTACGGATTGATTTAAGCTGGCTCAATTCTAAACGTCCAGTACTCTTGGTCAGATTGCTGACAGTTGTGAATAGATCCTGGTCATATTCTTGCAATTCACCATACAGCCAAGCAAGGTGTTCTGCATTGATGTATGGGTTATTTTTTTCATAGTAGTTTTTCAGTTTGAATAAACTCAAACCACATATGAACACAGCAACCATAAGGCTAATGACAAGCCCCTCACCGAGTTTAAGTAGGTATAGGAATATAAAGATACTAATCACGCCAATGGCAATAGAGATATATCGCATGGTTTGATTTTGGAACATTTCTAACATGGGCATTACTCACTTTTTGTAATGTTGTTTTGATAAAGATGGTCTATTTGAGCGATGGCAAGTTTCATGCGTTCCGTGGTGCAAGTCAGGTCGTCATCAAAACGATGGTTGAATTCAACAATCCCCTGTTCTTCCATGTCTTGCATTTCACGCTTAGCATTACTTAAGCCTTTTTCTATACCAACCAGATTCAAGTTAAAGAAGTCTTCTAGTAGCTTTTCACTCTCAATGATTTGTTTGAGCTCAGTAACATAGACTTCAGTTTTCTTTTTGCTGATTTCCGCAGCCATCGCATAACGAAAGTTGCCGTTTACAACAACAGTTTTGAGATCTGGTGAATATTCGTTGTATTCACTTGGAATTCGACTAACGGACTGGACGGCGTGACTCCAGCCATACTTCTGAAAATATTCAATTCCCGTCATGGTATATACCTACGATTGTTCTTTTTTAAGTTCAATAACAGCCAATAACGCTTTGTTTTGGCGTTCCAATTCATATTGTTTTTGACGGTCTACATTTTGGCGATCGAAAAGTTCTCTAATCTGCTGTTTGTAGTGGTTGTCATAGTACGAATAGGCTTTACGTTCTGCTTTTCTACGTGCAATGCGAACTTTGGGATGCCAGTTGAATTCTTTGTCGTCTGCATAACCCCTCATGAACTCAACCAGTTTGCTATCACCACGCATTTTACAAACCTTAATGAAGCCCATTTCTAAAACTGTAATTGGCGCACGGCGCGGATCTCCAAACTCCCAACGCCGTTTAATCCCAAAGCCACACATCTCTATTTGAACCGTAATCATGGTTTAACCTTTATCAAATGTTTGAGCTTCTGGATCTTCGACATTAAATCTGGACCATCACTTTCATGGTAAACAAGGTGTTCATTAACGAATGTGATAAAAGCATCCAATTCAGTTTGAATCGTTGCCAATTGATTGCGTAACCACTGGCATGTGGCTTCATCTTGTTTTATCGCCGTTTCAAGCAATCCTCTCGCATGTTCATAGGCATTTGCCTCACCTTGCGCCACCATATCTGCAGATGATTTCCAATCGCCCCATTTCTTATTCCAAAAGTCATCGAGCAACTGCAGTAATTTTTCCACTTCCAATTGGTCATCGCTGATGGCTGGTGTTTGCATTTGATAGATAGATTTTTTAGTTTCTACTTCACTTTGCATCCAACCATCACGAAAAGCTTCCCATTTCGCCTGATGCACCCAAGAAGAATAATTGCCACTGGCCAACAGACTACCGACCACGCCGTATCTATTTTCAAAAGCGCTACGAGCTTCAATTTCTGAAGCAATGTTTTCATTAGTATTTTGCGTATCAATCATGCTGACTATCCCCATGAAGCAAAGGCACTTGTAATGAGATTTTTGTTTCCTTCATCTCATGAAGTTTTTGAATCGCACGTTCTGGATCTATCACCCATGCATCAAAGAGAAGTTGAGTGACAAAAGAAAACTTCTCACCAACTTTGCGGAACGGTGCGCCGTGGCTATTCAGGAATTGTTCAAACACAAGATATTGCTGTTCGATGGCCTGGTTAAGTTCAAACAGGTCAATACAGCCCTCTAGTAAGTTGTACTCACCTGAAGCATTCGGCATAAACATCCATTTACGCTCATGGGTTAAGCCATCTACATGTAGGTAGGCATGTTTGTTGAGACTAGTCCACTCAGGTTTCATCATGACGTAGGTGTTGTACTCGTCATCTTCAAGATAGTTGTAGTGGGTAGCATCAACGGGTTTCTTTGCTAAAACAGAAATGGCCTGTTCAAGTGTCAGACCGAGAATGAGTGCATGTGGTGTAGTTGATGATTGGTGATCCATATTCCCTACCCCTTAGATTGTCGGGCTAGTCGGTTTAGGACCACTCAAACAAACTTCGTTTTGAACGTGATTGTAGATCTCAGCCAAGTGAGGGCGTGTGCTAAAAAATTGATCTTTTGATGTATCAGAGAGGTTAGCACTCATGATGGTGAGTAGTGCTTCATTTTTGAATTGCGCTTGAACCGCCGTCTTTAATGCACCATTCAATGAAGCATGCAGATTGTTGAATAGCGAAATAACACGGGCATTCTGATCATTCTTTTTGAAGAAGATAAAATTAACTTCACGTTCACGGAAAAACACCAGCTGATATTCAAGCCCTGATTCTGATAAATCATTCCCCATATCAATCAATGCATCATCTGGTACGGCGAACGCAGCGTATTTTGAATCAAAGTTTTGAAGTGCTTTATTTGAGATTAGATTCAAACTTACTTTGCTTTGAATCGGCACACATTGGCTCAGTTTCTTAGCCAAGTAATGTGCAGCAGCCATGTGATGTGATCCACCAGCATTTTGAACAAAAATCTTAGGACTCCAGCCATAGATAAAAAATTGATCAGTGGTTGTATCTGGAGAGTTCAATAAACGGATTTCTGGCCATAACAACATTCGATCTAAATTTTCCATACTCACATCACTAATGTAATCAGGGCATGCGTTTTTTACAAAATCATCAATGCTACGGTACTGGCTTAAATCCGACTTGGAATTTGAGAAGCCCCCAATTTCAGATAGGTCAAGTAAGCATGGTGTTTCAAGATGAATGATTTCTGCAAAAATCGGATTAAATACTTCAGCCAATTCTTCAGCAAAGGTAGAGATGTAGAACGGCTTATGATTTTGCGTATCTTGACCAAGGTAGCTGATGGAATCGTTATCTTTGGCATGTGGATTCAAAACAATGTTTTTGCCTGGTACAAAATTAGTAGGAGATATACCAGTCATACAAAGAGAATCTTTGATTTGATGAAAAGGGAAAACATCGGTCATGGCGATGCTGTCAGAATTGACTAAACGGGTATCAATAAAGGGTTTTAACTTGAGATTCTTATAAAGCTTATGTTTTGCTGAAAATACCGAAAGTAAAGTGTCTAACATTTTAAGCACTCCATTGATTAATGCTTTATTAAAACTAATAAAGATATATTAATACAGAAAGTGCTTATAAGTATTTTTTTGGAAAATTAATTTAAGAATTGCGGTTGAGTGGTATTAGTTGCAAGTGGTTGTACGGCGTTGTTATCGACAGACTTTGAGTACTGTTGCACTTCAACAATTCGCACACCTTTAACGTGTAAACGTGTTTTATAGTCAGTCATTCCAAGTGTTTGTAAGTCGTCTAGCTGTTCTTTAGTCATTGCCTATATCCTGTATATTGGATGTGATTTAAGGGCAATTTAATTGATGTATTAAGGATTGTAAAGGGTAAAACACAGTTCATTAAACTTTTTATGAAATGGTATATACCGATTAAGCCTAAAACAAAACAAGGTTTTAAGAAGTGGTTTAGTTATGTTTAAGAATATGCACGTTAAAACTAAGTTATTATATTAAAATGCATCTAAACTAGGGTTAAAACCAAACTGGATGCCAATATGTGTTCAAACATTGAATCTTACGCCGTGAACCTATCCAATGTACCTAAAGCTATCTCTTGCTTGAATATGTATGACTTTCAAACGTTAGCACTAGGACCAACCTATTTACCCCGATTTATCACTTGCAGATCGCCACATTCCATATACGGCGCTATTGGTTGCATTTGATGTGAATGCGTCTGAAAAGTTTCGCTTAATCGAAATGATGGTGCCTGAAGCCATTCCGCTGTCGCAGTTGTTGTTATTGGCCATATTCAATGAAACGCCGTATAAGAGCGAATATGAAATAGCCCAATACATGCCGAGTGATGAATTAAGGCGTATTAAGTACAAACAGCTCACCCAAAAAAACTAAAGGCTGGATAACCAGCCTTATGTCTTCTACATGGATGCGTTTAGTCATCCTTTTTTTTGATTGTAATGCCTGATCGTAATGAAGCTGAAGAACCTTTTGAACCAAGTATCACCAACAATTTTTCAAAAGTAACGCATTCGTGCGAGAACGGGTTTTTCATCAAAGCTTTTTCAAACTTAGCTGCATACTGTTGTTCTACGAATTCCATTTCATTTTTAGTGCTATGTGAGATGGCTTGATCAAGACTGGCTTTGTTTTCCGCAATGTATTGTGTCTGATCTTCAGGTTTTACATGGCGTGGTATCTGAACAAGCTGATATTCAGTAATTGGCGCAACGGTTAAGTCATATCCTGTTAGGATCTCTTTCAATTCATCATAGTAGCTGTCTAGGTTCATTGGTGTGATAACGGCGCGAGTCACAGTTTCAACATCACTTTCCTGTTGAGCCTGTTCAGGTTCGCTTATACGTTCACCATAGATATTAAATTCAGCATCAAGATCCGCATTGTTGTAAGCACCAGCTTCTACTTGAGGTGAAATGTCAGAATCTTTACCGAAGTACTGGAACTGTTTTCGCTTCTCAATAATCTGGTCTTTAATGTTTGCTTCTTTTTGTGCTGAAACAATACTTTCACGGTGTTTTTGTTCTTTGGAGATTTCACCTTTCGCCGTGGACGAAGACATTACTGTTCTTTGACCAGGTGCCATCCCTTCAGGTGTGATGGATTCAAGACGTCTTGCTTCAAGAATCTGATGTACAAAATCTTGAGTAAAGTCTTTTACCGTGTTGTTGTTTTCGTACAAGGTGTTATTGAGCTTTCTGCAGATCTCAAAATCACCAAGCGCCGTGACATTGGCAGATGAATTGTTGTCTGTCAGTAGCGTGTGTTTTTCCTCAATCTCATGAATGAAGTCTTCAATTTTTAAAGTAGGATCGTAGATTTCAGATTTTTGGATATTGAAGATTGGGCAAAGGTCATTTAAGCGTAAGTACTTGGGTTGATCACCAGCCACATAGAACGCCAACATTGATACGATTTTAACGTCTGAAGTTTTACCACCTTCCCCTTTAGTTGATATGAGCAAGGTAAATTCGCCGTTGTGCTGTCCGGCAATTTGTTCAATTGTCACACGTTTTTCTTTGGCGAACTGGACTTCTGTTTGTGGTACCGAACGGTTGAATACTAGACCTTGATACATATTGATTGAGTTAACTTTACCTTGCCACTCTTCACCAGCAAAACCATCAACCAATTTGTATGTTGTACTTTCAGCACCCGAAGTAGTACGTCCAATGGCTTTAACGGTCGTGTTACCCCATGTAGCAGCTGCTTCCTCTTTAGATCCACGTTCAATATCTTCAAATGTTTGAGCACCGAACGTAATAGAGAAGTTAAGCGAACGTGCCTGAGCTGGTAAAACCGAAGCACCGACAATAACGATGTAGCCCCATTCGTCCAAAAATAGCTTAAATGAAGTAGAGGCGTTGGTTGGTCGTGCGTCAATAATGGCACGGCGTAAACCTTCCATTTTGTTACCAAGGGAACCAGCCATCATTTGTTTAATTGAGCCAATGATTAATTTTCCGAGCATTTTGAGTGAGTCTGGTGAACGCTCAAGAGCTGGTAATGGCACAGTTAAGATACGGCGGTTAAGTACAACGTCAAAAATATCAATATCACCGCCATGCTCTACACCAAAGATGTGACCATAGTTAAACGTCAAGTCGTTAATCGCCTTGGTTAACTGCATGGTGATATAACCGTGTTGCTCACGGGTTTTGGTTTCTTGTTTCTTTAACTTTTTAGGGTTGCTTGAATAACCAGGTAATGAAACGAGGTAGCCTTGAAGCTGTTCAGCCACACGTTCAAAGTCAATCCCGTATTTATCGTTATGACAAAATACCAATTCTTCAAGTGCTTCAAGTTCCATGTATTGCGTGAATACTTTTGGTGAAAGCTGAATGAAGCCATTGTCACGTAGATAGACCAAAACTCGTGTAAGTGCAGCGATAAAGGCCATCGCACGACCTTTCCACATGTCACCACCGCCACCGCCTGAGTCATCAAGCAAGTTGATCAAGAATTCAATCAACATCCCTGAGCTGGTGTTGCTCATTTGGTTCATTGAGTTGGTCATCTTGTCGGTTTGTGCACGTAGCATGTTACGACCTGAGGTAATGAAGTTGATCGTTAATAGATCCTCATTACGCCCAAAGCGGTTACATAAACGATAGTGGTCTTGTTGAGCCTTGGTATCACCTTTTGCGTCTACAAAGATATAACCTGAGTTTTGTACGTACTGGTTGGCACAGTTACCTAGCATGTATTCTGTTTTACCCGAACCCGTAGTACCTAACACAATTTGATGTGTACGGTCATCGGAGTTGGATGCATAAACAGGTAGACCAGTTTCACGGCAACGACCAAGGTAAGTCACACCCTCACCTTGTAGCTTATCGCGATTGGTACGTGCGTATTCCAAAAAGGCTTTTGGATTGTCCAGTACGTCATCTTTTACGCGTGATGTAATGTCAGTTGACGCATCCAGTGAGTTTGAATGCAACGGCGCACGGAATGGCCACTCAAAAAAGTAATCATTCGGATGTGTGTAGCGTTTTAATAGGTAATACGCGATCCCTATAAATATCTCACCGCCAAACGGAACAACAAACAAAATAACTGCAATAGCACCAAGAACGCCAACCAAATAATTAGCGCCGTCTGGCGCTGTAAGTTTTAAATGGATTTTCTCTAAGCCTGATCGTGTATCACGCTTAAGCGAACTAGGTCTGAACTTTGTTTGTGTGCCGTATTTTTGTGTAGAAGCCATACTTTGCGACCTACTCTTTTATCTTCAGGATAATAGGCAAAGTCGTTGTTTAACGACCTTACCCATATCCAAGCACTTCAATGTATATACCAATTAACGCAAATCTATATAGCTGATTGGAGTTAAGAAGAAACAGCTTCAGACTTACGTTGGTTCAGTAATTTTTTCTTCATGTTTTGCTCAAGTTCATAGCGTTGATATTCAACAACCATCTCTTGTGCCATGGTAGAAATCACTGAAGCAGTTGCTTTGTTTTCGTCAAAGTCCGTGCCTTTATTTTTGGCATTTTTCTCAATCATGGTACGCCGTGTCTTAATCTGGTTCTTCGCACCTTTTGGATAGAATTGTGCAAGGACCTTCAACGCCTTACCACGTTCACCGATAAGGTCATACGTGTAGTTACGGAGCGCACGTTCATCGGGATGTGTACTGAGTGACCATAAAAGGATTGGACCAAGTGAAACGGTATATAAGCCCGAACATTCCATTTTTTCGAGTTTAATTTTACTGAAGTACGTTAAGCCTTGATCTGAGAAACCTACGTTACCTGAACCAAGCGCATCCATTTCTAGTTGAGTTAGACCGATGCTGTCACGAATAGCTTCACGAGATTCGCGTGTACCAGGATCGACAATCACATACGCCGTAGCAAAGCCCACCAAGTCTTTAAAGTCTTCTACTTTGTGAGATGCCAAGTTAAGACGAGCACCCCATTTACGCAATGTACGTGCGTCTTCAGCCAATTCTTCTAATAGGATTGGATCGCCTTTCGCAACGTGCAATTCGTCATAAGACATAATTTTGCGGTCTTCAAGAAGCTCATTAATCAGTTGGGTTGCATATTCACGATAAGCTTGTGGGAATTTTGGAATATCGTCACGGCTCACGGCGAACTTACGTTTAATGAACATCCGTACAATCTGGAAGAATAGCGATGTAGTTTTAGGATCTGATGATGTCGCAACTTCGTTTAAGTCGATAGAAGCTACACGAGCGTTACCAATGTCAAAGTTGGTGTGATAGAAGAATGCTGGATAGGTATTTTGTGCAGCCATAATCTGATGCGCCAAAAAGTCCAGTGCTCGTTCATTATCAATATGAACATCACTCCAAACATCTAAAATTGATGAATCAGAAAGTGTTTCAATCATATCGCCAATAGTCGGCATTGCGTAACGGTGAGCCAACGTGCGTCCACGGATCTCATTCATTGAATGGAAAAGATCACGTAGAGCGTAATAAGAAATATCCTTACCTTGTTCAGAATGTGGCTCAATCAGTCCGTGTTTTTCCATGATGCGATCTAGTTCTGGATCTGCAAAGCGCATGTACTTACGTGCTTTATGATCAGCATTCGTATCATCAGCAAAATAGAATGTACGGCGTAGGACCGCACCAATAACGTCAGAAGTGTTTTTGGCTGGTTGCCCTTTCAATTCAGGCGGTGTTACCAATGAACTTAAAAACGCTGTCATTTGACGCATTTCGTAGTTCAACGGGTAGCGTAAGCCCATACTGAATTCAAGCGGATTAATCGCTTCTTCTTTTGAGTTTTTAATACGCTTATAGATGGCATAGTGACGTAGCTCTTCAGGCAATGAATCTTGCACTGTTTCTACTAACCCACGGCTTGACTCACCCACATCGACAATATAGGTCAACGGGATACGTTCGTTACCAGGCATCATGATGTCCTCAAGCATGCCTTTGTTCATTGTGACCGATTTACCCGTACCCGGTTTACCAATGTTAATAGTCGTCCATACAGTCACTTCATTTGAGAACGAATCAAGAATAATCAGTTTACCGTCTAAGGTTTTGTTGAGCTGATGCCCTTTATGGAATGGTGAGTTAATACGTGTCAGCGGTAACATGTAGAACACATCAAACAACGGTGCTGGTGAAATAGGTGCGTGATTACGTACCATCAAGCCCGGTATATGTGATGCCCAAGTCAAAATAGGATCGCCAGCCTGTTCCATGACTTTTGCACCGCCCCACGCTTCAAAACTCTTCCAAAGCTTTTGGCGCCGTCCTACAAGAATGTTTACACCATCTTCGGTATTCGGTGCCCATGTCATCATGGTCATTTGCAGACCAGCAACAGTGTCTACTTGATCTAGGTCATTTTTAGTGGCCATCAAAATGTTACCAGCATTACGAATGGCTTTGTTTTGTGCCGTCATAAAGTGAATAACGCTTGATAACGTGCGTTTCATCATGGTTCCAGCCATACCATCACCAGTAATACAGTAACTCACCGCATATGGGATAGAACGGATGTTACCGTTAGTGTCGTGCGTTTTGGCCTGGTGTAGTAAGCGGAATAGCGTTTCAAACGTATTCGTCTTAGCTGGATATATATCTACCATCAATGGCGCATATACAACGCCGTCAGTGATAACACTTCCCACTGGATAGAATGAACCTTGACTTGTACCAGGTAAGATCGCATTCGTCATGAGTTGTTCTGAGATCGGTTGATACAAAACGTGTGACGCATCATGTTCTGATGGTATTTCTTTCCAACGCATCGGTAAGCGTGTATTCAACATCGGCACAGACAAGGTGAAGTCATCTGAAGTTGAATGTGAGGCAATTTGTTTTTTAATCGTTAGACCAGCTTCAATAACATTCAATACTTCATAGATTGCTGGAAATTCTTCAGTTGAGAGTGAGTTTAAGAATTGTGAGACAAAAGACTCATGGTGTACGTATAAGCTGTCCGATGATTTAAGCATGTCTTGAGCATTGACCGTACTTGGCATTGTAATTTGCGACAGTAGCTTTTTACGGTTTTTTGAGTCTTGAGCTTTATCGATTGGCGATAGTAAGGTTGGCTCAGAGATTAAAGCGATATAACAGCTTTCGTTAAATACACCGCCTGAAATGGTTTCTGTCATTTCATCAATGATGATGTCTAGATTCATCGCACAACGCGCCGTGGTCGCCTTTTGCATGGTGTTCAAGTCATGAATCGCGTATGGCGTCTCATGGTCTACTTTGAACGCTAGATGAATCGTATGTCCACGGTCTTTGAAGTAGTTACGCATGTTGCTCGTCATCAAACCAATTTGACGGCTGAATGCATCACCACTAATTAAACTCTTAATCCCCTTATATTCGATGATCGTAATCATTGCACCAGTTTTTGTGACAAACGTATGTTCGTCCGATACTGTTTCTAAATCGCAATAATCTGATGTGTGCTGAAAAAACAGGAGGTTTTAACTTGGTAAACTAAACACACTCATCAGGAGTTTACCATGAGCAAGAAACACAAGACTTACACCACAGAATTTAAAGCTGAAGCCATCAAATTAATTGAAGCCAATCAAGGCAATGTCTCGGAAACAGCTAGACAACTTAGCATTTCAATGCAAACTCTTTCAAATTGGAATACCAAAGCAAAGGCTGGAACTTTAGCAGGTACAAAACAGTATTCACCTGATCTAAACGCTCTACTCGAAGAAAATAAAAAACTCAAACAACAGCTCAAAATAGCTGAAATGGAACGTGAATTTTTAAAAAAGGCAGCAGCGTACTTTGCCAAAGAAAGTCAGTAAGGTACGCCTATATGAAACAAAAAAGATATTCTTTTCCAATTACCTTAATGGCTCGATTACTTCATGTTTCAGTTTCATGTTTTTATGATTGGCTCAAGAGAGGCGTGAGCAAAAGAACGATTCAACGAAATCAACAGACGATATTGGTGAAAATAGCCCATGAGGAGACAAGGCAGAGCTATGGTTATATTCGATTAACCAAATACTTACAAGCTCAGGGCATAAAAATGAGTATGTACGCTGTACGTCAGATAAAAGCGCTGAACCACCTGTATTGTAAGCGACACAAGCGTTTTAAAAGGACTACGAATAGTGACCATAATCGAGCGATCTATGAAAACCTGCTGGAGCAACAATTCTCAATGACTAGACCAAATCAAGCATGGTCAAGTGATATTACGTACATATGGACTGTTGAAGGATGGCTGTACTTAGCAGCGGTAAAAGACCTTTACACGAAACAAGTGGTTGGCTATAGCTTAAATGAGCGCATGACAGCACAGCTTGTTTGTAATGCGCTAAATATGGCTATTCACAATCAAAAACCAACCAAAGAACTGATTGTGCATTCAGACAGAGGAAGTCAATATTGCAGCCATGAATATCGAAATATACTTGAGCAATATGGTTTTCAAGGTTCAATGAGCAAGCGCGGAGACTGTTACGATAATGCACCGATTGAAAGCTTTTGGGGAATACTGAAAAATGAGTTAGTGCATCATTACAACTATCAAACCAGAGAAGAAGCCAAAGCAGATATTATAAAATACATTGAATTATTTTATAATCATCGAAGAATTCAAAAGGGTTTGGGTTTTAAGACACCAAATCAAATGGCCGAAGAC